>JAMOQI010000046.1 GCA_027064095.1 Bacteroidales bacterium
CCATATTTCCATTGTTTATCACGAATACCCCAAGCGCCATAAGCTTCAATATTGAACCAATCCGAAAGTTTATTATTTGACTGAAAACCAAGTCCGGCTCTTAAGCCTTCAAACTCATTATAATTTACAATTTTGTTTAATTGTAAATCGAAAATACCGATAGGAATACTTCCATTTGCTAATGTTCTTAAAGTCCATAATTTTCTGTCGAAATGTTCTGCTTTGCCTAAACTGTCAATAACATGATATGTCTTTAATTCTAGACTGTCAAGTTTAAGCGCTCTATTTTGTTGCCAGAAATTTTCATTTTGTTTTGATGCACTTTTGTCAATATCCAGGACCACATTACTAAATCTAGTATTTTTAACATCTTCATCTATCTTGATATCTTTAAGATAACTTTTTCCTATTCCCACAAGGGGTTCACCATTTAAGTCGATGCTGCGAAACTCTAAATTAGTATTCAGTTGAACGGGAAACCAGGCTCCATTTACAAGCTCATACTTTTGTTGGATTTTTATATTTAAAGAAGTGCTGGTATCAGCAGGTTGAGCAATAACATTTTGAATGGCATATTTGTTTGTATTAATATATAGTAACCCCTTCATTCCATCAAAATTTTTTCCTTTCAGAGGACGAAAAGAAATTATAAATATAGTATCATTTTTGTTTAATAAAGTATCTTCTATTAGAAAGAAGTATTTTTTTGTACTTCCATTGCTAATGGGATTTACATATTTTTTATCAAGAAGGCTAATATTGTTTTTATAAAAAGAGAATGATTGAAACTGATTGGCAAGCATAACAAATAGTGGGTCTTGAAGCCCTGACATTTTTGTTCCAATCACTTTCTCATAATGCTTATCAGGTTTTTTATAAGTGTGTTTGCTTATGCTTTCCATCACAAATAAATGTTGCGATTTAAGAAAATTCTCCAGCTTTTTATCTGATGAATCAGCGGTTGCATTATCTTTTTGTTTTTGCGAATTATTATTGGCTGCACTAATTGATATTATATTTTTACTTCCCATTACACTATCCGGTTGATAAGCAGCAGAAGATTTCGCTGTAAAAATCATTTTATGATAAGCATTATAGGAGAATGATTTTAGGTTTTCAGGGTTATTTTCTTTACGATGATTAGAACAGTTTTTTATTATTCTATGTGCTGGATTTTCTTTTGATATTATTGACACTGTACTAAGAGTATAGCTTTTTGGTGTCAATTGCACATTTAAGTAATTGGAAGAAATATTGTCGGTTGCAATTGTAGTTTTTTTATATCCTACGTAAATGAAACTTAAAGAATCAATACCCTTAATTTTATCTATTTCAAAACGTCCATCAATATCGCTGGAGACACCATATGATGAATTATCATAAATTATATTAACGAAAGCCAAAGGATTACCAGTTTTTGAGTCGGTGACAGAGCCTTTAATATTTTGGGAGAATGACATTGTATAGATTAATGTCATAAATAAGATAAAAACAATAGTTTTCATTCTAAAAATTTAATTTACTATTCGCTTTATGACGGTCTTTATCGCGAAAAGTTTTCTTCTGCATATTTTTATTAAAAGCCTCTGTTAAATCTACATTAGTCTGATTTGCTATAGCTATTAATACCCAAAGCACATCTGCTAACTCATCAGCAAGGTCTTTATCTTTATCTGATTCTTTAAAGCTTTGTTCTCCGTATTTGCGTGAGATTATTCTGGCAACTTCACCTACTTCTTCCGTAAGTATAGCCATATTAGTAAGCTCATTAAAGTATCTTACTCCATGGGTTTTAATCCAGTTATCGACTTTTTCTTGTGCTTCTTGAATTGTCATAACTAATGAGGATAGTAAATTTATATATATTTTAAGTATTCGAAGAATCCAAAATCATTAAGGGTCCTGAATATTAATATTACTCCAAAAATAACTAAAGCAATTCCTACAATTTTGTTTAAAATAATTTCTTTTCTTGGTTTCAGATATCCTTTAATTTTTCCACCCACAAAGCTTTTGAGTATATCTGTTAAAAAGATAGTGGTAAAAGTACCTGCAAAAAATATTATAGTGCTTTCCAGAATTTTCCCCGGAGGTGCATTTTTACCTACAAATCCAAGTGCTCCAAACCAAAAGAAAAACAAAAATGGATTTGCAATATTTAAGAAAAAGCCTCTTACAACATATCCAATAGGGTGTGGGTTTTTTGGTGGTTTGTTGGGGTTGTATTTCCTTCGTTTTAGAATTTCGGGTTTTTTAGCCCAAGAGACAGATCCGTAAATAATTAATATTATTCCTCCGATTAATCCTACATAAACTTTATTGTTGGGGTCGTCAAAAAGTTGTGCCCCAATTAGATAACTTATTATTACTAATAAAATATCGCTTGCTGAAACTCCCATCGCCATAAATATTCCATAGCGAAAGCCTTTTGTTATACCAGTTTGGATAATAGCAAAAAATGCAGGGCCTAAGGATACAGCTACTAATAAACCTAATAAAACTCCTTCAAAAAATAATGTTACCATATTCTACGTCATTATATGGCAAAGATATATATTTAGATTGCATAATAAATATAAAATAACTGATTGTTTTATTAACCTGGGGCTTCCCCTCATTGCATCTCGCCATTCATTGCTTATTTATATAGTTTGCTTTGCTTTTGTATGAATAATACGTGTTAATATGTTTAATCCTGATAGTATTGGAGGGAGTTTTTTAACAGATATCAACAAAGTGTTTTACAAAAGCCAAAGTGTTTTTATAGTCTTCGAGATATCCCATATGGGCAACATTATCAAGAATTAGCACTTCGGCATGTTTAGCAAGGGCTATTTGTGGTAACAGTTTATCCAAAGGAGTTCTAGGGTCTTGTTTGCCGATAATAAATAGAACAGGTAGATTTGTAGTTTTCAAAAGCTTCTCTTTATCTGTTCTGTGTCGCATTCCCTCTAAAGCTGCAATTACAGCTTCTTTTGAAATGGATTTAGAAGCTTCTTGTAATTTATTGATCTCTGTAGAAAGTTTCTTTTGATTTTCTTTTGTAAATAAATCTGGGATAAAAGAAGATATAAAATCTTTATGATTATCTTTTACAATTTGAATTGCTCTGCCTCTGTTTATTTTACCTTCTGGAGTATCTGCATAGGCATGCGAATGAAAAACTCCAAAACCGGATAATTTATCTTGATAATTTTCGGCAAATGCTAAGCTGACATATCCACCCATGCTATGGCCAATCATTACGCACTTTTGAATGTTTAATTTTTCAAGAACATCATTTACAATGTCAGCCATAAGTTCCATGCTATGGCTTTCGAATGAATGTAAATCGCTTTGACCATGTCCGGGTAAATCTATCAGCAGAACTTGGAAATCTTTAGCAAGTGCTGCTGAAAAATTCTCCCAAATATCCATATTCTCTAGAAAACCATGAAGTAAAACTACTGTCTTTCCTTGGCCGGCAAGGTGATAACAAACATCTTTGTCATTGTATTTAGTGAATTTTTTCATATTTAGTTTTCTAAGATATTATCAGGATAGCCAGCTTTTCACCTCTTCAGGACTTGGATTTTTAATGTCCAATTTTAACTTTTTACGTAAACCACAAAGTTGTCCGTGCAATTTGTTTGGATTTTGTTCTTTGAGGTTATCAATAGTATCAATACCAATTTTTCTAATAACAGAGACCCATTCTTTAGCAATACCTAATGCCATAAAATCAGCATCTGTACTAATAGTTTTCTTTTTTTCCGGACGCATCTGAGGGAATAATAATACTTCTTGAATACTATCCTTATTGGTCATAAACATCACAAGGCGGTCAATACCTATTCCTATTCCTGATGTAGGAGGCATACCATATTCTAAAGCACGAATAAAATCCTGATCGATAAACATAGCTTCGTCATCTCCTTTTTCGCTAAGTTTAAGTTGGTCTTCAAACCTAGCTTTTTGGTCGATAGGGTCGTTGAGCTCTGTATAAGCATTTGCTAATTCTTTTCCATTGACAAATAGTTCAAAACGCTCAGTTAGCTCTTCATTATTACGATGTTTCTTGCATAAAGGAGACATTTCAACAGGGTAATCTGTAATAAAAGTAGGTTGTATATAATTGTGTTCACATTTTTCCCCAAATATTTCATCAATTAATTTACCTTTTCCCATTGAAGGGTCAGTATCAATACCTAGTTTATTAGCAATTTCTCTTATTTCATCTTCACTTTTGCCATTTAAATCATATCCGGTATGAGTTTTAATAGCTTCCAGCATTGGGATTTTTGCAAAAGGAGCTTTAAAACTAACTTTGTTTTCGCCAAAAGTAACATCTGTTGTTCCATTTAAATCTAAAGCTACTTTCTCAAGCATTCTTTCGGTAAAATCCATCATCCAGTAATAATCTTTGTAGGCAACATAGAGCTCTAATACCGTAAACTCAGGATTATGGGTACGGTCCATACCTTCATTTCTGAAATCTTTAGCAAATTCATAAACACCTTCGTATCCACCAACTATTAGTCTTTTCAAGTAAAGTTCATTAGCTATTCTTAAATAAAGAGGAATATTTAGTGCATTATGATGTGTTATAAAAGGCCTTGCAGCAGCACCTCCCGGTATTGGTTGCAGAATAGGGGTTTCAACTTCTAAATAATTATGTCGATTGAAAAACTCACGCATAGAGTTTATCACCTTACTTCTTTTAATAAAAGTATCTCGCACCTCTGTATTAACAATTAAATCAACATAACGTTGGCGATATCTTTGTTCCGGATCGGTAAATGCATCATACGTTTTGCCATCCTTTTCTTTTACAATAGGAAGAGGACGTAAAGCTTTGCTAAGCAATTTATAGGAAGTAACATGAATAGAGGTTTCCCCCATTTTTGTAGTGAAAACATATCCTTCTACTCCAATAATATCACCGATATCAAGAAGTTTTTTAAACACAGTATTATACATGGTTTTGTCTTCACCGGAACAAATTTCATCGCGTTTAAAGTATAATTGGATTCTGCCTTTTTCGTCTTGTAACTCAGCAAAGGCTGCAGCTCCCATAATTCTTCTACTCATAATTCTTCCGGCAATACTAACCGACTGATAAAGGCTATTGTCTTTAGGGAAGTTTTCATGAATTTCTTTGGTAGAGACTGTTATTTTATAAGCCTCAGGTGGGTAAGGGTTTATGCCCAATTTATATAATTCGTTTAACGAATTTCTTCTTACGATTTCTTGTTCTGTTAGTTCCATTACGTTTCTGTTAAATTTGTGGCAAAGATATAAATTAAGATGTTTAACCTAATTTAATCTACAATTACTTTTTTGTTTTATAGTCTTCTATTTGAATTGTATTATTGCAAAAGAAGAATTCACTTTTAATATTATTAGAGCAAACAACAACGATTCTATTATTTTTATATTTTAATATCAAATCTTTATACCAATTAATTCCCTTTTCATCAAGGTTTGAAGATGGTTCATCCAGAAATAGGGTGTCAGACTTGCTTATAATGCTTAATCCCAGTTTTAATCTCTGCTTCATACCTGATGAAAAATTCCTTACTATTTTATCTTTGGCGTTTTCTAAATAGCAAATTTCAATAAACTTATTTTTATCAATTTCGTTATAGAAACTTTTAAAATTTAAATGAAAATCGATGACTTCAGAGAGTGTAAATTCTTCAGGAAGTTCCATATAAGGAGCCGATAATGAGATGTATTTGTATAAATCTTCATTTAAGATAGTATCGCCATTTTTAATATAACTCAATTTACCTTTTGTAGGAGTGAGAACGCTGGCAATTACTTTCAATAATGTTGATTTACCTGAGCCATTAGAGCCAAGGATTACATAACTTTTATTTTTCTCAAAAGTGTAGGATAAGTTTCTGAAAATCCATTCCTTAGCATAACGCTTAGCGGTATTTTCAAGAATAATTTTTTCCAATTTAATATTAATTTAACTATTTTTGGTATAACCCTTCATTACTCCTCTTCTAGAGTTAGTAATGAATGAAATGACTTCGTCTCTTTCGGGAGAAGCAGGCATTTCAGCTTCAATAATTTCTACTGCCTGAGAAACATTATTCTTTTGTTGGAATAATATTCTATAAATTGCTTGTATTTCGTTAATTTTTTCTGAAGTAAACCCTCTTCGTCTAAGTCCAATAGAATTGATACCAACATATGAAACCGGTTCACGAGCAGCTTTAACAAATGGAGGTATATCTTTTCTAACAAGAGAACCTCCGGAAATCATACTGTGTGCACCAATATTTACAAACTGATGAATAGCGACCATTCCACCGATTATAGCATAATCTTCAACTGTAATATGACCAGCTAAGGTAGCAACATTTGCCAAAATACAGTTGTTGCCAACAATACAATCGTGAGCTATATGCACATATGCCATTAATAAGTTATTATCACCAATTGTTGTTTCCATATTAGCTTTAGTACCTCTATTAATGGTTACAAATTCTCTGATTATATTGTTGTTACCAATACGAACAATACTATCTTCACCGTCGAATTTTAAATCTTGAGGCACTGCAGATATTACTGCACCGGGGAAAATCTTATTGTTTTTCCCTATTCTGGCTCCTTCCATTATAGTAACATTTGGTCCTATCCAAGTACCTTCACCAATTTCTACATTTTTATCTATAGTAACAAAAGGTTCAATTACAACTGTTGAAGCTATTTTAGCTTGGGGATGTACGTATGCAAGTGGTTGATTCATAATATATTATTTCTTTTTAACTATTTGGGCTAACATCTCAGCTTCCATTACAACTTTATTTCCTACCCAAGCTTTTCCGCCCATGTGGCAAAGACCTCTTCTAACAGGAGAAAGTAGTTTTAAGTCAAAAATAATTGTGTCTCCGGGAACAACTTTATTTCTTAATCGAACATTATCAATTTTTAAGAAATAAGTAATATAGTTTTCGGGGTCAGGAACTTGGCTAAGAACAAGGATGCCACCACTTTGTGCCATAGCTTCTATTTGAAGCACTGCAGGCATAACAGGTTCGTCAGGGAAATGACCCACGAAAAAGTCTTCATTCATGGTTACATTTTTAACTCCTATTACTCTATCTTCAGTTACTGTCATTATCTTATCTACTAATAGGAATGGGTTACGATGTGGTAACATTTTTTTGATATCTTCAATATTGTATTGAGGTTTGGAGTTTAAATCAATATTTGGAGGTCCATCATTACTCTTTTTTATTTTCTCACGGATGAGTTTAGCGAATTCCACATTTGTTTCGTGACCTGGTCTAACAGCTATAACTCTACCTTTAATAGGCATACCTACTAGTGCTAAATCTCCAATTACATCTAAAAGTTTGTGTCTTGCTGCTTCGTTATCAAATTTAAGTTCTAAATTATTTAATATTCCTTTTTGCATTACTTTAACAGTGGGTTTATTAAATAATTTAGCTAGTCTTACTAGTTCTTTATCAGAAACTTGTTTATTTACAAATACTATTGCATTACTTAAGTCTCCACCTTTAATAAGGTTGTTATCCAAAAGAAATTCTAATTCATGTAAGAATACAAAAGTTCTACAAGGAGCAATTTCTTTAGCAAAATCCGCATAATCATTCAATTCTGCATTTTGAGTTCCCAGAACAGTAGTGTTATAGTCTATCATGGTAGAAATTCTGCGGCTATTATCGGGAATAATAGTCATTTCAGTATTTCTAGCTTCGTGTTTATAATTAATTACCTCATCAAGTTCAAAATAAACTCTGTCTTCTTCAAGTTCTTTTAGTCCAACTTTCTGTAGAATATGTACATAGTAGAAAGAACTACCATCTAATATTGGAGCTTCTTCCTGATCCATTTCTACAATAACATTGTCTATCCCAAGGCCTACAAGAGCGGCTAATACATGCTCAATAGTTGTTATTCTTGCTCCTTTATATTCAAGAGTAGTCCCTCTTGAAGTATCTACAACATAATCTGCTATTGCTTGAAATTCTGGAGCTCCTTGAATATCAACTCTTCTAAATACATACCCTGTATTTGCGGCTGCAGGTAGAAATTTTAAGTTCACTTCTGATCCAGTATGCAATCCTATACCGGAAATGCTTACTGATTCAGTGATGGTTGTTTGTTTTTCACTCATTAATTTGATATTATTTAACGATAAAGTGGTAATAAATTATGCATAATAATTAATCGACAAAAATAGTAATAATTATATTGTAGATAAGTTTTTATGTTTATGGTGTTAAGGTGTTGATAATCTATTTGTTAATTAGCTTTATCTCTTTCTCGAGGTTTTTAATTCTAGATGCTAATTCAGGTAATTTTCTAAAATAAACATAAGAAAGCAAGAAAGGTTTATGTCCAAAAGAAGGAGCTCCCATCTCAACGCTATTAGGTTTAAGAATACTTGCCGCTACACCTGACATTGCTGCTAACTTAACACCATCGGCAATTTTTAAGTGACCGGCAATTCCTACTTGTCCACCGAACATACAGTTTTTACCAATTTTAGTGGAGCCTGAAACGCCACACATTGAAGCCATTACGGTATTTTCGCCAATTTCAACATTGTGTGCAATTTGTACGAGATTGTCGAGTTTTACACCTCTATGAATAATTGTTGAGCCCATAGTCGCCCTATCGACAGTTGTATTTGCACCTATATCGACCCTGTCTTCGAGCACTACATTCCCTATTTGAGGTACTTTTCTGAAATCATCATCTTGTTGAGGAGCAAAGCCAAAACCATCAGAACCAATAATGGCTCCTGCATGCAAAGTGCACTCTTTTCCAATAATGCATTCATGCATAATTTTAACACCGGGATGAATAAAAGTACTTTCGCCTACTTTAACACTATCACCGATATACGCTTGAGGATAAATGCGAACATTGTCACCAATTATAGTGTTAGCTCCGATGTAAACAAATTCTCCGATATAAACATTCTTTCCGATATTTGCTGTAGGGTCAATGTGTGCTAATTTAGAGATGCCGGTTTTTAAATTTTGACGTGTTTTCTCATAAGTGTGTAAAACTGTAGCAAAAGCAGCATAGGCATCATCAACTTTTATTAATGTGGCTTTTACTTCTTTCTCCGGTTCAAAATTTTTATTTACAATAACGATAGAAGCGTCAGTGTTATATAAAAAATGATTGTATTTAGGATTAGATAGGAATGATAATCCGCCTTGTTCTCCCTCTTCTATTTTATTTAGTTTATTGATAACAACCTTAGGATTCCCAATTATTTCGCCATTAAGAAATGAAGCAATTTGTTCTGCCGTAAATTCCATATTAAGATATCTGATATTTTAAGCCATAAAAGTAATAAGAATAATATTATGCAACGAATTAGACATATAAATATTGTTAAACTTTTATCTTTTGTTTAGTTTATATTAAATTCTTATCATATTTTGCTTGGAGATTGACAAGCATATCCTTAGTCATTTTATCTAAATCATATTTGTGTTGCCAGCCCCATTCTTCTCTGGCAGCACTGTCGTCAATACTTTTAGGCCAAGTGTCAGCAATTGCTTGTCTGTGATCTGGCTTATACTCAATTTCGAACTCAGGAATGTGTTTTTTAATTGATTGGGCTAGTTCTTCCACAGTAAAACTCATAGCAGCAAGATTATAATCACCATGATGTTTAAGGTTTTTCTTATCGGCTCGGAAAAGCTGAATTGTAGCACTCAAACAGTCAGGCATATACATCATCGGTAATACAGTGTCAGCTTTTACGAAGCTTGTATATTTTTTGTGTTTTATGGCGTCATAATAAATAGCTACAGCATAATCTGTAGTGCCTCCACCGGGTAATGCTTCATGACTGATAATTCCAGGATATCTTAAACCTCTTATATCCATTCCATATTTCTCTACATAATAATCTCCTAATAATTCACCTGCAACTTTAGTAATACCATACATTGTTTTTGGGCGTAAGATAGTTTCTTGAGGTGTATTTTCTTGAGGTGTTTCCGGACCAAAAACAGCAATTGAACTGGGAGTAAGAACTCTTTGTACATTCTCTTGGCGAGCAACTTCAAATACATTTATCAGCCCATTCATATTAACATCCCAGGCTAATAAAGGGTTTTTTTCGCCTACTGCAGAAAGTATAGCTGCAAGGTTAACAATGCCATCAATCTTATATTTCCTTACTATTTTCTGAAGTGCTTTTTTGTCTAAAATATCAAGGGTTTCATGGGGACCATTTACTGCAATAACTGATGGTATTTTATTAATGTCGGTACCGATAACATGTTCATTACCATATATTTTCTTTAATTCCATTGTGAGTTCAGTTCCAATCTGACCGGCACAACCAATTACTAAAATATTTTCCATGTGAATTATGATTTTAAGGTGTTTAATTTTAAATTTTCTAAATCAAAAGAATTACAAATGTATTATCAATTTTTAATATTTTAAATAAATAACAAATAAACTATACGCAATTTGGTATGAAATTTATCAATAGATTTATTCGCAATTTGGTTTGTGTATTCAACACTTATAATGAGTTTTTAATACATATTGGGTTTAACTAAATAAAAAGCCTCAACTATATCTTATAGCTGAGGCTTTGAATTATGAAATTATCTTATAATAAATTTCTTTTGAATACTCTGTCCTTTTTCATTCGTGAGTCTAATAAAATAGATTCCTTTAGCTACATTGTTGAATGTTATTTCAGATGTAATATTCCCGATATTTGTTGTAAAAGGAATATTTTGACCAAGAATATTTATAATTTCAATATCCTTAATTCTAACACCTTGGTGTTTTATGAATAAAATATTGTTTTGGAGTAAAGGATTTGGATAAATCTCTACTTTTTGTAATAAAATTGATTGTCCAATCCCATTTGGTAAAGCATCAATATAGTTTGTTTTGACTATGGAGTCTGTTGTGGTAGAATTTGATATTATCAATGTAACAGTATATTGTCCTGCAGTTGTATAAGTATGAGTGGGGTTTGGAATAGTATCAGTACTGCCATCACCAAATCTCCATAAATAGTTTGTTGGAGTACCATTTGACAGGTCAGAGAAATTAACATCTAAAGGAACAATTCCTGTAACTACATTAGAGCTGAAATCTGCGGCAATATTACTAGGAATTAATCCATTATTAGCGGTATTTGAACGACTGCTATTATAATTTGTATTTGCTTTATAATCATATGGTTTGCATATATATGGGCTTATAATTTCCACTTGGTAATAAAGGCCGCCAGCAGGAGGATTAAGGTCTGTCCATGAGTTGTTGCTTCCAGGAACTGTACCTACATTTATCCAGTTAAGAGAAGTGTCAGCTCTCCATATTTTATATGTCTGAACGGGAATGCCTTCGTAGTAGTTCCATAATAAATTCCATGTGCTACCTGCTCCTTGGTTTATCGATAGGTGCATTGTTTTATGGGCGCTACTCAACATGCTTTCATTACCACAAGAATCAACAATTGATATTTTGTAGGAATATGCTTGCATAGCAGGATTAGAGTTTGTATCTATAAAAATACCGGCAGAGTCGACAGGGATAAAGCCTATAGAATCATATACTCCGGTAACAGTAGATTCACCATAAATATTATAATGGTGAATAGCTCCTTGGATATGTTTTTCGAAAACTATTAAGTTGTGACCTAAGGAGTCATCAACGGTTACTAAACAAATAGAGTCTGGTGGTAAAGCAGAAACATATACAGTTGCTGAATCACTTGCTGTTAGTGAACCATCGGTTACAGTTACATAAAATGTTTGAGGGGTTGTTAAAGGACCAACTGTTGTTAGAGAATCAGCTGTAGAACTTAAATATGGAGAACTAGCCCATGAGTAAGTAAGGTTTCCAAATCCATTATATGAAGTATGCGCTATAAGATTGGTGTAGCCACTACAATATGCCGTGTCGTTGGCAACATTTACTGTTAAATAAGCTCCACCAGAAGATGTTTTGATAATTGTCCCTCCATCACCGACAGCATATACAGTATTTGAGTCTAAGCAAGAAACACCATTTAGGTTTGATATGTTGGGAGAGTTCTGAGAAACCCATGTATTACCACCATCCATTGTTTTTAGAATAGTACCATTGTCACCTACGATATAACCATAATTTGCATCATAGAAATCTATGGCGTTTAAGTCTTGTGTTGTTCCACTATTTGTTTGTAGCGTCCATGAATAACCGCTATCAATGGATTTGTAAATATTTCCTCCATTGCAAACTGCAAAACCAATTGTTGAATCGGCAAAGGTGATATCATTAACAGAACCTATACTGGCACTTGGAACAGAAAAATATGTTGCACCTGATGAAGTGTAGTTAAAAAATCCTTGCAGAGAATTTATATCACCACCAAATGCTCCTACTGAATTTGAGGTAAATTCTACTGCTTGAATTGTATATGAATTGCCACCACTAGTAATTGGGTCTGACCAGGTACTACCATCTGTTGTTTTTCTTATTACTCCACTACCACCAACAGTGTATCCTGTTGTAGAACCCGGAAAGTCAATGTCTTTTAAATCAGTTGTAGTTCCAGAAGTCTGAGCTATCCAGTTTATAATATTATTTGTATAATATATTTTGCCTCCATTACCAACTGCCCAAAGCCCATAACTACTTTTAGCTAAAGCATTTAGTTGCGAAGTTGAAACGGATAAAGCAGCCCAATTTAAACCAGTATCCATAGTGTAAAGAATATGTCCCATACTGGAATTGCCTCCAACACATATGGCCGAAGAATCGTTAGCTACGATAATATCATTTAAATTATTGGAATAGTTAGAATTGAGTATTTGCCAGCCGCTTTGAGATATAGCATTGATACTGAATAATATAAACGCTGTTAATAAGTAAATATTTTTCATAATAGTGATTATTATTTATAATAAAATAAGTTCGTGCTAAATTAATTAATATTTGGCAAAAAATAAAAAAATATTTTTAAAGCTATTAAATATTAAGTATATAATGGCTTTAGGATAAAAGTAAAGGTGTTATTAAAATACCACATTTAAGATATATTTTTTATTTAGAATATTCAAAACTATCGATAATGGCTTCAACATGAAGCATTAAATCACGTTTCTCTTTTTTGGGAGCTTTAATATAACCATCAATAGTTATAAGCCTGTTAGCCACTTTATCTAAAAATGTAAAACTAATGAATGGTCCGCCCATTGGGTAGCCTTCCACATCCCAAAGTGAACGTACTATTACGGTATAGCTATCTTTAAACTTTGTAACTTTGTAATATGGAGGGAAGAAAGATGATACTTTCATATATGATTCGTCTACGGGACCAGGAATATACTTCTTTGTGATAATATCTCTGTTTTCAAGAATACTTTTTAAAGAAAAGTTAGAAGTGTCGGTATATGGTTGCGTGTAAATTAGTATTCCTTCTTCAATATCTGTTGTTGGTCTTCTTAGCCAAGCAAAATCAGGCCCTGATTTAGCCATATAAAAGCCCTTAGGACAGACTAAATGGAAATTAAATTTTTTATCTAATTTTTTTGTTAATGATTTAACTTCTAAGCCTTTATATGCATTTTTTATTCTTGTTAGCTCATTTTGATGAAAGTTTTGTTTTATTCTTTTTTGAAATTTAACCAAAGTATTTAATAGTTTTTTGGCGCTATTTGCCCTGATGCTTACAAAACTTTGAGGTTTAGCATAAACATTTCTCCTAAGTTCTATTTTGGGTTTAGAGACTTCTCCTTTTTTGATATAAAGTATATTCCTTTGTTTTTGATAAACATTTCCAAAAGCTTTGTATGGAATATGAGTGATAATGTATTCCGGTTCTTCTCTTGCCGACCAAGGCGGAGTAGATTGAAAGATGGTTTTTATACTATCACCAATAGGAGAATCCCATAATCCGTTACTAATAACCACTAATATTTCTGAAGTTCTCCCTCCTGACGTATAAAGCAAATTTTTTGCAGATTTTGAAGTAGGACTATCATGGTTACATGAGGTAATAGTGATTAGGAAAATAAAGGATAAAATAAGCTTTATCTTTTTGTTTATTAATAAATTAGAACTCATATGATGTTGATTTAAATATTATTTAAAATTGATTTAAAAAACTGAATTATAACAATAATTATTCCGAAATTTCTCCAGCCCAAGGGAGAAGAAATTTTTTAATTACTTTTTTAGTTTCAACCTCTTCTCCTAAACAGAACATAAGTTTGGTAATTGCAGCAGCAGTAGTCATATCTTTAGCCCCAATAACTCCTATTTCTTTTAATTCTCTGGAGGTCTCATATTTCCCCATATCTACCTTACCACCAATACATTGTGATGTGTTTACAACCACAATACCTCTGTCTATTGCCTCTTTAATTGCATTAATAAACCATGGGTCTGTTGGAGCATTACCGGCTCCAAAACTTTCAATAACCAATGCTCTCAACTCTTTGCATCCAACTACTGACTTTACAAAGGATTCTTGCATACCCGGGAATATTTTCAATATTCCAACACTCTTATCTATTTTGGTTCTTAGTTTTAGTTTCTTAAAGTTTGGTTTATGAATGTTTTCTTTATAATATTTTATATAAACACCTGCAGAAGCCAAAGACGGATAATTTTCTGAAACAAATGCATTGAAGTTTTCCGCATTATATTTGAAAGTTCTATTTCCTCTATAAAGCTTATTTTCAAAATATAAACACACTTCTGGAACAATAGGAGTGTCATCTTCTTTAGCAGCAGCAATTTCAATAGCACTAATAAAATTTTCACGGCCATCAGTTCTAAGAACTCCTAATGGTAACTGGGAGCCTGTTAATACAACCGGTTTGTTGAGATTAGTGAGAATAAAACTTAATGCCGATGCAGTGAAAGACATTGTGTCAGAGCCATGAAGAACAACAAAACCATCATATGACTCGTAATTTGTTTGAATAGTTTCTGCTATTTGTATCCAGTGCTCAGGATTAATATCGGACGAGTCTATTAAAGGATCAAATGAAATAGCATCTATTTTATAGTGTAATTTCTTTAAATCAGGAATTTGTTCATAAACGTTATCAAAATCAAAAGGAACCAATGTTCCTTTTTCTGGATTCAGTACCATTCCTATGGTTCCTCCGGTATAAATAACTAAAATTGAAGTGTCGTTCATAATTTATATATTGAAAAGTTGTTTTGCATTTTCTGTAGTAATATTGGCTACTTCATTAAGGTTAATATTTTTTACCTGAGCAAGTTTCTCAGCCACTAGTTTTACATAAGAGCTTTCATTTCGTTTACCTCTATATGGTGTTGGTGTCAGATAGGGCGAATCTGTTTCTAAAATAATATTTTTTATATCAATGTTCTTAATTTGATTTGCTAATCCGGAATTTTTAAAAGTTAATACGCCTCCAATTCCTAATAAAAATCCCAAATTAATAATTTGATTTGCTATTTTTTCAGTACCGGTAAAGCAATGAAAAACTCCATGTAATTTCGGATTGTTAAACTCCTTAATTACTTCAATTATTTCATTGAATGAATCTCGTGAATGAATTACAACAGGTAGATTATAATCAATTGCCCATTGAAATTGTTCTAATAAAGCTGTTTTTTGTTCATCAGCATATGTTTTATCCCAGTATAAATCTATACCAATTTCACCAATTGCTATATATTTATTGCTATGAAGATGTTTTTTTATTGATGCTAAAGTGCTTTTATAATTTGCATCAATTGAAGTTGGATGTAACCCCATCATTGGGAAACAATTGTTAGGATATTGATTACAAAGCTGTTGCATTGGCTCGATGCTGTTTAGGTCGATGTTTGGCAAAAGAAATTTTTCTATTCCGTTATCTAAAGCTCTTTGCATTACAGCATTTCTATCTGTGTCAAATTCCTCCGTATAAAGGTGAGTATGTGTATCTATTAAAATCATTTGGCAAAATTAGGAATTTAAGTTGAGCTCATCTATCTTTGCATTAATTCTTTCAAAAATATTTTTTTGGAATTTTTCTTGATATTTTTTTAATATTAAGAAAATAATTTTAGAAGAATTATATCTTTTTAGTATGCATTAGGCAAAGTATTATAATTATAAATGAAGTTTTTAATATTACGTTTTAGTTCCATTGGTGATATTGTTTTGACAACTCCGGTTATTAGGTCTTTGGCTAATGATAAAGTTAGGAAAGAGGTGCATTTTCTGACTAAAAGTAATTTTAAAGACACTTTGCTTCACAATCCATATTTGAATAAGCTATACACTTTTGAAAAAGAAATTACAGAAGTAATTGATGAACTAAAAAAAGAAAACTACGATTATATTATTGATTTACATAATAATATAAGGACTAAGAGGTTAATTGCAAATTTAAGAAAGACTACTCGTACATTTAATAAGTTGAATTATGAAAAGTGGATACGGGTAAATTTAAAAAAGGATATTTTACCAAAGGTACATATTGTTGAAAGGTATATGAATACAATTTCTTTTTTGAATATAAAGTACGATGGTGAGGGATTAGACTATTTTATTGGAGAAGAAGATGAGAATGTATTCGAAAAAATTGGTTTTCAGAGAGAACTATCTTATTTTGTTTTTGTAGTAGGAGGAGCGCATAATACAAAGCAGATTCCTAATAAATTACTAATAGATATTGGAAAATTATCTCAAAAACGTATTGTGCTATTAGGAGGTAAGGGAGATATAGAAAATGCTGAAATTGTTGTGAATGCTATCGGAGGGGATATAACAAATTTGGTAGGAAAGTTAAGCCTAAATGAAACTGCAGCCATAATAAAATATTGTGATAAAGTATTGACTCCGGATACAGGATTGATGCATATTGCTGCTGCAATGAAGAAAGAAATTCTAAGTGTTTGGGGTAATACAATTCCTGAATTTGGAATGTGGGCATTACTGCCTGAAAATATGAAGAATAGAAATCATATATTTGAAGTAAAAGACCTTAGATGTCGCCCTTGTAGTAAAATAGGATATGATAAGTGTCCCAAAAGACATTTTAATTGTATGCTTCAACAAGATAAAAATGCTATTGTTGAGATACTTAATAATTAAATGTTTAATTATTAAGTATAGCATTGGCAATATCTAAATAGCTAATTTCCTGCATGCATTTACAGTGTTCTCCATTTTGACAATCAGTACAATTAGGTTTATCAGTAACGAATACTTCTGTGTTTTTTCCAATTGGTGACCATCGTCCCGGATGCATTGGCCTTATAGGAGGGAAAATACCAATAGCTTTTATTCCTGTTGCAGCAGCTATATGTAGAGGTCCTGTGCTTGCTGCCACTAATGAATCTACAGAAGAAATAAAACTAATTAACTCCTTTAATGTCATCTTTCCACTAAGGTCAATTAAGTCATTATTTGCAAATAATAACTCCTTTCTAAATAACAAGCCTTCTTCCTCGGTGCCGGTCAAGAAGACTCTGCAATTATTCTTTATTAAATGTGAAATTAAAAGTTTAAAATTTTCCAATCCCCATTCTCTAGCGCTACCTTTTGATTTAGTATGAAGGATAATATTTTTTTTATCTTTTAATAATAAGCTTTTCCACTTTTCTGATAAAGGATGGATATTATCAAATCCATAATATCGATTTAGTTTATTGAAGTTCTCTTCAAATTTAATATCTAAAGGATTTAGCAGCTTTATATTAAGTTCTGCTTCATGTAAATCGGAATTTTTACGAGAAAAAGATTCTAACTTATTGCAATACAGATAATGATAAGTGCGGTGAGAAGTTCCTATTCGGGTTTTGATATTTGCTTTTTTTGCAATTTTTGCAATTTTTTTATTTGGGAAAACATGAATAATAATATCAATATTTTCTTTTTTAAACATATTAATTTGTTTGTCAATTGAAATATTTTCTATTTCAGACCAATTAATAAACTTATCAATATGCTTAGATGATAAAATTACATCTTTAGTGTAAGATTTTCCAAGAAATATAATTTTACTATCAGGATATTTTTCCTTAATAATACCGGCCATAGGTAAGCTAAGTATAACATCTCCGATACTATCTGTTCTGCTTAAAAGGATATTCATTATTTGGTTTTATTTTTTTGAAGTTCTACTATTTTAATATATTTAGAGAATGTAGCCCAAGCGGACAGACTACAGATAATAAAACCATAATATCCATCAAGAAAACCGAGCTTAAAGAAATAATCTCTTATAAATTTCCAGATTGCCTTAATAGAAGCAATAAACCAGTTTGATTTTTTGTTTTTCTTGAATGCTTCATTGGCGCCAATAGTAGTAAAAGAGTTTATCTGTGCAAGATGTTGCTCTATACTATAATAAGAATAATGTAAAAGGTCTCCTTTAATATATTTTATTGTTGCATTCTTCTGCATTTCAATTTTATCGTGTGGATTGATTCCTGTCCATTTTCCCATATCCTTTTTGAAAAGCCTCAGTTTTTGGTCCGGATACCAACCGGAATGGCGAATCCACTTTCCCAGGTAATTTGTTAATCTATTAAAATAATAAGCATCAGCCTCAGGCTCATTCATAACGTTATTAATTTCTTCAATTAAGATATTATCAGGTGCTTCATCGGCATCTAAGGCTAGAACCCAATTATTGGAAGCTAAATCCAAAGCTCTGTTTTTTTGTTGTATATGACCATCAAAAGCATGTTGGTAAAACTTCACTCCGTTTTGTTGGCAAATTTGTTTGGTAGCATCAGTAGAAAAAGAATCAAGAACAATTATTTCATCGGCAATATCTGCAATAGATTTTATGCAACGAAGAATGTTTTTTTCTTCATTAAGAGTAATAATCACGACAGATATTTTATTCATAATCTTTATTTTTTCCAGAATCCCGGTGATAAAATTACAAGAACAGTAAATAGTTCTAAGCGGCCCAGCATCATAAGAAACGATAATATCCACTTACCAATATCAGGAATTTGCGAAAAATTATCTACAGGACCTACATTTCCAATTCCGGGACCAATATTACCCAATGAAGATATAGTAGCTCCAATAGCAGTTTTAAAATCCAAACCTATTAGTGACATTAAAAACGAGCCAAGGCCAAATATTATTACATAGAATAGTGCAAAGGCCATAACACTAAAGAGTATTTCATCTTTTACTGTACGTCCATTATATTTGGTTGTAATAAAAGCTCTTGGATGAACAAGTCTTTTTAGTTGTACTACTGCCGTTTTAAGTAATAACCAATGCCTCATCATCTTAATTCCACCACCTGTTGACCCGGCACTACCACCACTAAACATTAGAAGAAATAAAATAAACCACGCAAAATTAGGCCATAATAAATAATTATCACTAACAAATCCGGTTGTGGTAACTATTGATACTACTTGAAATAATGAAGCTCTAAATGTATGTTCTATATTATCAAAGTTTTTCAATGAAATAGAAGCTGTTATGATTATTGTAGAAAATAATATTATAAAAGAATAAAATCTAAACTCTTCATTTTTAAATACTTTTTTCCATTTGGCATGAAATAAAAAGTAATGCAAAGAGAAGTTAACACCTGCTAAAAACATAAAGATAATAAGAACATATTGGATGTAAGGTCCAAAGGCTGCTGCACTAGCATTTTTGGTAGAAAAACCACCTGTTGCCATAGTGCCAAAAGAATGGCAAAGTGCATCAAAAAGGCTCATGTTTCCTAGCATTAGTAGTCCTGTTTGGACAAATGTCAGGATGACATAAATAAACCATAATCTTTTGGCTGTTCCGGTAATTGTAGGATGAAGCTTATCGGTAGTGGGACCCGGAACTTCAGAAGCAAAAAGCTGTGTTCCTCCAACTCCAAGTAAAGGCATTATGGCTAGGGTGAGTACTATTATTCCCATACCTCCAATCCAATGTGTCATACTTCGCCAGAATAAAACACCTTTTGAAACGGCTTCAATATCATTTAGCACAGAAGATCCTGTTGTGGTAAATCCCGACATTGTTTCGAAAAAAGCATCGGTAAAGGAAGTCATTGTGCCACTTAGCATATATGGTAATGTGCCAAATATAGATATTACTATCCATGCTAAACTTACTATTATATACGCTTCTCTTCTTCCAACTCTTTTTTTATTTTTTTTCCATACAGCAGTATAAAATATTGCTCCAACTCCAAAAGTGATGCCTGACGAAATTAATATTGCACTAATATCATTTGAGTTGTAATAAAAAGAAAAAGGTAATGAGAAAAGCATAAAAACACCTTCAACCATTATTAAAGCACTTAAGGCTCTTATAATTTCACGAAAATTTATTTCTTTATTACCTAACATAATGCACTAATTAAATAGCTTACTTACACTCTTAATACAAGTAGGAAGGCTGAAAACAACAACTTTATCACCTTCTTGAATATGTGTATTGCCATCAGCTATAATTGCAACCTGATCTCTTAAAACACCTCCTATAATGGCGTTTTCAGGGATTTTTAATTTGCTAATTTTATTTTTGGTAATATAGGAATTTTTACGCGCTACAAGTTCCACTACATCAGCATCAACACTACTTAGTACTTTAATGGCTTCGACTTTAGCATTTAGTGTGAAATTTTCTATATAACTTGCTGCAATAAGTTTTTTGTTTATAATTGTATCTATACCAATGTTTTGTGCAATATCAATAAAATCAATATTGTCAATTAAGGCTATTGTTCTATTTACACCATATCTCTTTGCTAATAGGCTCGTAAGTATATTAGTTTCAGAATCTCTTGTTACTGAAATAAATGCATCCATTGATGAAATATTTTCGTCTTCAAGAAGAGTTAAATCTCTTGAATCACCATTTATTATCAAAGTATCGCTAAGAACATCACTAAGTTCATAACACCTTTCTTTATTAATCTCAAGGAGTTTAACGTTAAGTTCTTTTTCAAGGTTAAGGGCAACATTTCGTCCTATTCTACCGCCTCCAACAATAATAATATTTTTTAATACCTCTTTTTGACGCCCACCCATTTTCATAATTTGGTCTATTCCTTCAGGCTTAGTAATAATATATGCAATATCTCCTAGTAAGAAACGTGTTTCTCCTTTAGGGATAAAGGTTTTACCTTTTCTATGCACAGCAACAGCTCTAAAAGCCAGAGTGCCATTTTCATCAGCAATTTCTCTAAGAGATTTATTTATTATTAGAGCTCTCTGATCTAATTTAATACTAAATAATGAAAGTCTACCTTCTGAAAAATCAAATACTTCGTCTGCAGCAGTTTGTTTTATTAACTTGATAATCTCTTTTGCAGCAATAGCTTCGGGGCTTACTAGGTTGTCAATTCCAAGTTCTCGAAATATTTTTTTATTTTCTTTTTTTAAGTTTTCAATATTCGAAACCCTGGCAATGCAATGCTTAGCGCCTAATTTTTTAGCAAGAATACATGCTACAATATTTGCATCTTCTATATGCATTATAGAAACAAAAAGGTCAGCTTTATCTATCCTTGCATTTTTTAAATCGGGAATATTAGTAGCATCACCCATGATTGCTAATATATCAGCATGGTTGTCAATATCTTCAAGAACCTCTTCATTGTTGTTTATAAAAGTTATATTATGATCTTCTCCAGATAGTAATGAGGCTAAATGTAAACCCATTTCACCATCACCGGCAATGATAATATTCATAGTTTATGAATTTAAGTGATAATATATAAATTTTAGAATTTTCTAAAACCTATTAACTCTCTAACCTCTTTAATTGTTTTTGATGCGCTTTCGCGAGCTTTTTCAGAACCTATTTTTACTACTTTTCTCAGATA
Source organism: Bacteroidales bacterium (assembly GCA_027064095.1). Classification (GTDB taxonomy): domain Bacteria; phylum Bacteroidota; class Bacteroidia; order Bacteroidales; family UBA1556; genus UBA6267. The sequence continues at coordinate 21,780 of JAMOQI010000046.1, forward strand.
TTCATCATTTGCATTTATTTCTGCAATTCTCTCACGTATAGGAGTTGTAAAAATATTAATATCCTCTGCAAGTTGTTTTTTGAAATCTCCATATCTTATTTGACAATTATTATACAAATCATCAAAATGCTTTAGTGTATCTTCAGAGGAAACTATTTTCATAAGATTAAATAGGTTTTGAATAGCTTCAGGTTTTTCTTGATTCATTTCTGTTGGCCCTGAATCTGTAACTGCTCTCATTACTTTCTTACGAAGAGATTTTTCATCTTCTCGAAGATAAATTGCATTGGCAGCACCTTCTGATTTACCCATTTTCCCGCTACCATCAAGACCAGGGACTTTTACTAATTCTTCACCAAAGTTAAAAGCCGAAGGGATAGGGAAGAACTCGTTGTGATACATATTATTAAAACGGCGTGCAAATGTACGCATCATTTCCAGGTTTTGTTCTTGATCTTTACCTACAGGTACTTTTGTGGCTTTGTGAATAATTACATCTGCAGCCATTAGAGTAGGGTAGGTTAATAGTCCTGCATTTACATTATTAGGTTGTTTACGCACCTTATCTTTGAATGATGTCACACGCTGTAATTCTCCAACATATGCATTCATGTTCAGAAGTAAATAAAGCTCAGTTATCTCTGGTACATCACTTTGAATATATAATGTAGATTTTTCAGGGTCTAATCCTGCAGCTAAATACTCTACTAATACATCACGTACGTTACCATGTAAGTCATCGGGAGTAGGATGAGTAGTTAAAGAATGATAGTCTGCAATAAAAAAATAACACTGGTGCGACTCTTGCATTTTTACAAAGTTCTTTACAGCACCAAAATAATTCCCAAGGTGTAGATTTCCTGTGGGTCTGATTCCACTTACAACAATTTCCATATTGCAAAAATAAAAAACTATTTTACACTATTTTGTTTTTTATATGTATAAAGTAAATTATTTATTAACTTTAGCTCGATATAAGCTTTGCCCACCTGTTTTATTTTTCTTGATATCTATAAGAATGGAGGACTGGGGGAGTTAATGTTTTATAAATTATTTATATATGGTTGTACAACCTATACTTTTAATTTTTCTCCTTCTGATTTAGCTATAATGACAGCACCACAAGTGTCACTCCATACATTAACAGAAGTTCTAAACATATCAAGGATTCTATCCACTGCTAAAATAAGGCCTACACCTTCAAGTGGTAAACCGACAGCAGTAAGTACAACAGTAAGCATGACCATTCCGGCCATAGGTATTGCTGCGGCTCCGATAGATGCTAATAATGCTGTAACTACCATTATTATTTGTTGAACAATAGTCATATCATGGCCATAAACCTGAGCAATAAACATAGCTGCAACCAATTCGTAAAGCGCCGTTCCGTCCATGTTTATTGTGGCCCCTAAGGGCAAAGTGAAACTTGATATTTTGTTTGATACACCGTCATTTTTTTCTACTGCATTCATTGTTAAAGGAAGCGTTGCTCCTGAAGAACTAGTGGAGAAAGCTGTTAGAAGAGGTGTTGTAACCGATTTAAAATGTTTAATAGGATTTGCTTTCCCTAATATTCTGGTTAGGATAGGAAGTGTGATAAAAGCATGAACTGTCAAAGCAATTAAAACGGTACCCATGTATAAGCCCATACTTGAAACTAATCCTAATAAATCATCTTGATCGGCAATTTGTTTAGCTACAATTCCGAATATGCCTAATGGTGTAAAACGGATTACCCACATAGTAATTTTCATCATCAAATCAAAAAAAGCATTAAAGAAATCGGTGAGAATAATACGAGGTTTATCTCCAATTTTATTAATGAAAAATCCTAATAATATTGCAAAGAAAATTATTGGTAGCATATTGCCTTTTGCCATTACACTAAATATGTTTACAGGGATTATCTCCATTAAAGTTTGTCCTATGCTATCAGCGCTATTTGCCAAATGAGGTAAATTAGAGATATCGCCAATATCAGGAGTCATGCCAATACCGGGCTTGATAATGTTCACAAAAAATAAGCCTGTTACAATTGCTAATGTGCTTGTGAGTAGGTAATATCCCAATGTTTTGAATCCCAGCCTGCCGAGATTATCACCGCCTCCAAGGTTAGCAACACCACTAATTAAAGAAGAAAAAACCAGAGGTATAATAAGCATTTTGAGTGCCCTGAGAAAAAGAACACCTAGCCACGAAATCCAGTCAATAGGAGTATTATCGTAGGCGGATTTTATTATTATAGAACCATATTTTGAAAAGTCAATATTTGTTTTAAGACTAATATCTGCTTTTAATTCAGCTTTAGTTTTATATACGTTGTTTTGTAATGGCTTAAGTTCAGATATTATTTCGGAGGATATATTTGCTTTTTTAAGATATGTTAAGGAATCATTGCTAATAATATAGTTTGTGTTGAATACGACTCCATAGATTATTGATAATATCAGTGCAAATAATATTTGCCAATGTAATGCAATTTTTTTCACAGTATTAAAATTTAATGTTTACAGTGATTTTAATAAAAATAAACAATAATTATAGAATATCGTGTTAGTGATAAAAATAAAAGTCTATAATTTAATTTTAGGAATATATTCTCGTCACTAATGAAAATTTTAAGAACTATTGTTTAACCTATTTTAAACATAATAGACTTATGCATAAAAATATGAACTGTAAAAGTATTATTTTTTAGCGTTGACCAAAGAAATATTTATATGAATAATGAAAAAGAATTTCAAACTAGCGATATTACACCCTAAATCTGAAAGAATCTTTTTCCTAGAGTGTTTAACAGTATATCATTGTTGATAAAACTCACGTTCAGTTTTTTGTTGTGTTTGCTAAAATTAATGTATATTTTAGTTTTTTCGTAATAAAATAGTTTTGTGGATATAAGGTTATATGTTATTTATCAATTTATATAGTAATTTTTTATAAGTAATATTTTAGCAATGCCATTAAATAGATATACTTTTGCACTTAAACAAAATAACAAATATTTGACATATGAGTTTAATAGAAAATATAAAAGCTTCAGCACGAATGAACCCTAAAACCATTGTGTTACCAGAGGGGGAAGCTGATAGAACATTAAGGGCCGCAGATATAATATTAGAGCAGGGATTAGCGAAACTTATTCTAATAGGCGATCAAAAAGTTATAAACGCAAATGCAAAACAATGGGGTTTAGCAAACATTGAAAAGGCAGAAATATATAATCCGCTATCAGATCCACGTAGGAACGAAATGGTTGATTTACTTTATAATATCCGCAAGGGACGAGGTATGACAAAAGCGGAAGCCGAGGAATTATGCAATCAGCCATTATATCTAGGTCCATTGCTTATTAAATCAGGTTATGCTGATGGAGAAGTTAGTGGAGCAGAGCATCCAACAGGAGATGTATTGCGACCAGCTTTTCAGATTATAAAAACAGCTCCGGGTAGTACTGTTGTTTCCGGAGCTTTTATTATGGTTGTTAAAGAAAAGAAATATGGCGAAGACGGAATAATGATTTTTGCAGATTGTGCTGTAAACCCAAATCCAAATGCGAAGCAGCTTGCAGAGATAGCTGTGGCATCAGCATGTACTGCTCGTTCTATCGCAAAAATAGAGCCTAAGGTAGCAATGTTAAGTTTCAGTACTAAAGGAAGTGGAGCTCATGAGGATGTTAATAAGGTAGTGGAGGCAACAGCAATAGCAAATGAGTTACGTCCTGATTTGGCGATTGATGGTGAATTGCAAGCAGATGCTGCAATAGTAGAAGCAATAGGAAGTAAAAAAGCTCCAAATAGTAAAATCGCAGGTAGTGCTAATGTGCTTGTATTCCCAACATTGGATGCTGGTAATATTGCTTATAAACTGGTGCAAAGACTTGCCGGTGCTGAAGCAATTGGGCCAGTTTTACAGGGTATGGCTGCTCCAATTAATGATTTGTCCAGAGGTTGCTCAGTGGATGATATAGTAAACCTGGTTGCAATAACTTCGAATCAAGTAAAATAATATATAATGGAAGAATTATTAGAAAATTATGCCCTTAACAAGGCTTTGAAATCTAAAACCGGCAATATAAACATTGGTTTGGTGGGATGTGGCTCGATGGGGCAAGAAATAGCTATTCTTATTAGTAAGAGTGGTATTGACCTGACTTTTATAGAAGTTTCTGAAGAAAAAGTTCAGCATTCTATTTCTGAAATTGAAAGACAGATTGATAATATTATTAGTCACTGGGGCATGACTACCAGTGACAAAAGAGCAATAATGTCAAGGATAAAAGGGAGTATCAAATTTGAAGATTTATCTGAATGTAGCATGGTGATTGAAGCTATTAATACACGTAAATGGGTGCCGAATCAGCCTATTAGAAAAGAGGTATTTAAAAAAGTTGAAGAAGTGGTTTCTGATAACTGTGTTTTGGTTTCAAATGCATCAACAATTGTTATTTCTGATTTAGCCACAGGTTTGAGGCGACCTTGTAGGGCTGTTGGAGTACATTTTATTTCACCGGTTTTAAGAAATAAAATAATTGAGGTAAATCGTTGTAAAAATACAAATCAGGAAACTATGCTATTCCTAAAAAGGTTTGTACGGATGATTGGCAAAGAGACTATTAATATCTTTGGATCTCCTGGAAATATTAGTACAAGGTTGATTGTTCCGATGATTAATGAAGCCTGTGAACTACTTATGGAAGGTGTTAGCACAGTTGCAGAGATTGATAAAACCATGAAGCTTGGTTATGGAATGCAACGTGGACCTTTTACTATGGCTGATAATATTGGTCTTGATAAACTTACAAAATGGATGGAAGGTCTTTATAATGAATATGGTGATATTAAATATAAATCTTCTCCTTTAATTAGAAGAATGGTAAGAGCCGGTTTACTTGGTAAGAAAAGCGGAGAAGGTTTTTATATTTATAAAGACGGTAAGAAACTAGAAAAAAATGGAACCATTTTTAATTTAGGTCAAGTGCCAGAGAAAGCTTAATTTATTAATTTGAAATTTATTGACATGAATATATTAGTTGTAAATTGTGGTAGCTCATCACTTAAGTATCAGCTTTTTGATATGAAAGATGAGAGTGTACTTGCAAAAGGAATAGTAGAAAAAATTGGTCTAAATGGCTCGTTTATAAAAAACGAACGTGCTGATGGTGATAAAGTTACTTTGAATGGTAATATTTATGACCATCAACAAGGGATAGAATATGTTCTGGGCGTTCTTACTTCAGAAAAACATGGAAGTATTAAAAATCTAGAAGAAATAGACGCTGTAGGTCATAGGGTTGTACACGGTGCTGAAGCATTTAACAGTAGCGTAAGCATTACCAATGAAGTTATAGATAAAATGGAAGAATGTGTTGACTTAGCGCCATTACACAATCCTCCTAACCTTAAAGGTATTTATGCTATTACGAATCTGCTTCCTAATGTGCCTCAAGCTGGTGTCTTTGATACTGCATTTCATCAAAGTATGAAGCCTGAATCATATTTGTATGCAATTCCTTATGCTTTATATACTAAACATGGGATTCGTAGATATGGATTTCACGGTTCCAGCCATAGATATGTTTCTCAGAGAGTTGCCGAATTAATGGATAAAGACCTTAGTTCTATGAAAATTATTACTTGTCACTTAGGTAATGGAGCTTCAATAACTGCTATTAAAAACGGAAAATCTGTTGATACCAGTATGGGACTTACACCTGTTGAAGGTCTTATGATGGGTACACGTTGTGGAGATTTAGATGTTGGAGCATTAACATTCATTATGCAAAAAGAAGATATTGGAATTAATGCCACAAATACATTAGTAAATAAGCATAGTGGTGTATTGGGTATTTCAGGTGTGTCATCAGATATGCGTGAAGTGGAAAATGCCGCTGATGAAGGAAATGAGAGAGCTATATTGGCTTTGAGAATGTATGAATATAGAATAAAAAAATATATTGGTGCTTATACTGCTGCAATGGGTGGTGTTGATACTATTGTGTTTACTGGTGGAATTGGAGAAAATGCCTCAGAAACTAGAGCTAATGTGATGAAAGATATGGATTATCTTGGAATCGATTTTGATTTTGATAAAAACAATGGAGTAAGAGGAAAAGAAGTAGAACTGACGAAAGAGAATTCTAAAGTAAAAGTTTGGATAATCCCTACAAATGAGGAATTAGTTATTGCAAGAGATACATTAGAAATTGTTTCGAAGTTATAATTAAGTTAGATTATCCTGAAAATTTAAAAAGCGGCAATTATTAGCCGCTTTTTGCATTCTATAGCACTATTCATAAATTAATTAATCCGTATTATTCATACAAAAGCAAAGCGAATTGTATGAATAAGTGATGAATAGCAAGGTGCAATGCGAGAAAACCTTCCCGAAACAAGTTCTGGACAAACTGATTTATAAAAACTCAGATTTGAGTATTGTTGAGATTAAGAGTGACTTGGTAATTTACTGAAACATAATTAAATAAGAAATCAATATTTGTAATATTTTCTTATTATGGTTTACCAAGTAGAGCAAACATATTCTTTTTATATGCTTCAACACCAGGCTGGTCGAATGGGTTAACTTCTAAAAGGTAGCCACTATAAGCACAAGCTAATTCAAAGAAATATATTAATTGTCCAAGATTAGCTTCATTAATTTTAGAAATTTCAATTTTAATATTTGGGACACCACCATCTACATGAGCTTTGATAGTACCAAGTTCAGCCATTTTGTTAACGTATTCCACATTTTTGCCACTGAGGTAATTCAATCCATCTAAATCTGTATTATCATTAGGAATTAAAACTTGCTTGTGTGGGGTTTTAACAGAAATAAGTGTTTCGAAAAGCTCTCTTCGTCCTTCTTGGATATATTGCCCCATGGAATGCAGGTCTGTTGTAAAATTTGCACCTGCAGGGAATATCCCTTTATTTTCTTTTCCTTCACTTTCGCCAAAGAGCTGTTTCCACCATTCTGTAAAATACATAAGTGTAGGGCTGAAATTTATGAGAATCTCTATATTAAAGCCTTTCTTTAATAAAGCATTACGTGTAGCAGCATATAATGCTGCCGGATTTATAGTTAAAGAGGAGGATGAGCTACATAATTTTTCCATATTATGAGCGCCATCGACTAAACTTTTGATATCGAAACCGGCAACAGCTATTGGTAATAATCCCACTGGTGTAAGAACAGAAAAACGGCCTCCAACATCGTTTGGAACGACATAAGTTTTATAAGATTTCTGATTTGCTAAAGTACGTAGAGCTCCTTTTTTTGCATCAGTGATGGCAATAATCCTTGTGGCAGCTTCTTCACTGCCATATTTTTCTTCCAGTTGTGCTTTTAATAAGCGAAAAGCTATAGCAGGTTCAGTTGTGGTGCCAGATTTTGAAATAACGGTAAGAGCATAATCTTCGTTCTTTAGAAATTCCAAAAGATTATACAGATAATCTTCACTTAGATTCTGTCCTGCATATATTATTTTTGGAAAATTACTCTTTTGATAAACACTAAAAGGATTACTAAGGGCTTCAATTACGGCACGAGCTCCAAGATATGAGCCGCCGATTCCAATTACAACAAAATATTTTGCTTTTTCACGAATAGTATTTGCTGTATTCTGAATGTCTTCCAATAATTCTGACGAAATATTTGAAGGTAAATGATGCCAACCTAAAAAATCAGAACCCTTTCCTTTTTTCTGTTCCAGGTCGATATTTTTATAATATATTTCTTTTTGAAAGACTTCAAGATCAGAACTTCCAATAAAGTTTTTTGTGTTTTTTATATCAATTGTTATCTTTTCCATTTTTTAAATTATTAATGGTTTCAAATGTTATTTAATGCTTTGCACTTTAAGTTCAATATTATGTTAATAATAATCTTCTTTCATTAAAAACTCTTTTACATAATCTTCAACTCCGGATTCCAGGTCATAGAAAGGAACAGCATAACCTTGGTTCAAAAGCTTTTGCATATTTGCTTCGGTAAAATATTGATATTTATCGCGAATATCCTCCGGTGTGTCAATAAAGCTGATATTTTCTTTTATTCCCATAGCTTTGAAAGTAGCTTTTGTAAGATCTAAGAATGAGCGTGCTTTCCCAGTTCCCAGATTATAAAGTCCTGATTCTGCTTCATACTCATAAAAGAATAGCATAACCTCTACTACATCTTTAACATAAACGAAATCGCGTAATTGCTCGCCATCCTTAAAATCAGGGCGATGTGAGCGGAAAAGTTTCATTCCACCGGTTTTCTTGATTTGGTTATAAGAATGAAAAATTACAGAAGCCATTCGTCCCTTATGGTATTCGTTTGGACCATAAACATTGAAGAATTTAAGCCCATACCAATAAGGTGGTGCTTTTTCTTGTTTTAATGCCCATTTGTCAAAATCATTTTTAGATTCACCATAAGGGTTTAGTGGTTTGAGACTTTCTACTATCTCATGATTGTCATCATATCCAAGTTCTCCACCACCATAGGTTGCGGCCGAAGAGGCATAGACTAAAGGTATATTTTTATCAGCGCAGATTTGCCATATTGATTTGGTATAGTTTAAATTTAGTTTGTCAAAAATGTTTTTATCAAACTCAGTAGTATCTGTTCTGGCGCCAATATGGAAGATAAATTCTACATCTTCAGCATTTTTCTTAAACCATTCGATAAATACATCTCTATCAATAAGTTCTTTATATTCCTTATTCGATAAGTTTTTCATTTTGTCTTCCCTTTCGAATTTGTCAACTAGTATTAACTCAGTTAAACCTTCATCATTCAAAGCTCCTACTAATACACTGGCAATAAATCCAGCAGCTCCTGTTACAACTATCATATCTTATTAATTTATAAAAATAATTTTTCTTTAACTTCAGGTATTAATCCTGCATTAAAGGCATTCTGAAAAAGAACTCTAACGGCATTTTTGCCTTCCTCTCCTAAATTAAGGCTATAGTGATTTACGTATAAACCAATATGCTTATACATAACTTCCTCGCTCATTTCCTGAGAGTGCTTTCTTATAAAATCAATACCACTTTTAGGATTATCAAAAGCATATTCTACACTTCTTTTTAATACTCTATTTATTTTCAATATTAATTCTTTTCCCAAACTCCTTTTGGCTATTATGCCGCCAAGTGGAGTAGGAGTATTTGTTTTACTCTCCCAATATTCACCTAGATCTAACACTTTGTTTAATCCTTTGTCTTCATATGTAAAACGCGATTCGTGTATGATAAGACCGGCATCTGCTTCATTATTTAAAACAGCTTCTTCAATATCGGAAAACAACATTTCTTTTTTATTTTTATATTCGCTAAAAGCAAGTGTTAAAAGTAGATTTGCTGTAGTATTAATTCCGGGTATTGCTATAACTTTATCTTTTAAGTCTTTTATAGAAGTCGGATTCTTACTTATTATTAAAGGTCCGCAATTTTCGCCCAAAGCAGCACCCGCATCGAGGAGAATATAATTGTTAACTAATCGTGTGTAAGCATTAAAACTAATTTTAGTAACATCTAATTCTGCTTTAAAAGCACGCCGGTTAAGCTCTTCTACATCTTCTATTATTAGTTCAAAATCAAGACCTTCGGTGTCAATTTTGCCATGAATCATTGCGTCGAAGATAAATGTATCATTTGGGCATGATGAAAATCCTAATAGTATAGTTTGCCTTTCTTTCATATTCAACAAAAGTACATTATTTATGTTTTCAGTATATCGAAAAAACAAAGTCATATTTAATTGTAATATAATAAATATAGTTTCGTTATTGAACAGATGTATATGTGTTTTAAATAAATCCTCTTTATGAAGAAAGTATCATTTAAATCAGCTTGTTTATTACTATTCCTTTTTATATTTGTTAGCTTTTATTCATGTAAGAAAGATGAAGTGTCAGAAGAAAAGGATTATAAACAAGAAATGCGAAATTTTGTTCAAGATATAAGTGTGTATGCAAAGGCTATAAATCCTAGTTTTGCTATTATTCCTCAGAATGGTGCTAATCTTGTAAGTCTTACCGGTGACGAAACAGGATCGCCTGACCTTACATATATTAATGCAATAGACGCTATTGGACAAGAAGATTTGTTTTATGGTTACGATAATGATGACCTTGCTACATCTAATAGTGATAATAAGAGGATTAGAACTTTTTTAGACATTGCTAAGAATAATGCTAATGTAAAAATAATGGTTACCGATTATTGTTATACACATTCTAAAATGGACAATTCTTATTCAGTAAATAATGGGCTGGGATATACTTCTTTTGCTGCTAATCATCGCGATTTGGATAATATTCCTTCTTATCCAAATGCTATTTATAACGAAAATGATGACACTATCACTAGTTTGCAAGATGCTAAAAATTTTCTTTACTTAATAAATCCTGACAATAATTATGCAACAAAACAAGCTTTTGTCGATGCAGTGAGGAGTACGAATTATGATTATATTATTATGGATTATTTTTTTAATGGTGAAGAATTTACTGCCTCCCAAATCGACCAGCTTAAACAAAAATCCAATGGAGGAAAACGATTGTTAATTTGTTATATGAGCATCGGTGAAGCTGAGAATTATAGATATTATTGGCAATCTAACTGGAAGATAGGTAGTCCTTCTTTTATTGTAAAAGAAAATTCTAATTGGGCAGGAAACTATATTGTAAAATACTGGGAATCTGAATGGCAAAATATAATCTTTGGAAATAATAATTCTTATCTAAAAAAAATTATTGATGCTGGTTTTGATGGCGTTTATTTAGATATTATTGATGCATTTGAGCATTTTGAAGAATAGTTCTTCTTATGTTTATTTATGGATAATATCATATAAATAGCTGTAAAAAATATTTAACATTTTATTTATTTTTTATTTTTATTTTAGTATTTTTGTGAAATTATTTAACAAAAGTATTAATTATGGTAACAATCAGTGAATCTGTGAATGATATAGTCAGTAGAAAGCCTTTTTTAGAAGAGGCACTTGCTTCTGGCTTAATAAATTTGTCTTCTTTAGCTCGTGAAATTCATCCTGAAGTATGTAATAGGCTAGAGAAAGATGTAAAACATGGTGCGATAGTGATGGCGTTAAAAAGATTAAAGCCAAATATAAATTTTCAAATTAATTTACGAATTAAAAAAGTGGTTGAGCTTATGGGTGATATCACAGTTCGCTCTAATTTAGCGGATTATACTTTTCGTAATTCTGATGCTCTTACATCATGTCAAACGGAATTATTAAAAATTATAAGTACCAGAAAAGAAATATTTTATGCTTTTTCTCAGGGTATTTATGAAACAACAATAATTATTAGTGATATTATTGGTGATGATATATCTAGGATTTTTGAAAAGGAACATCTTACTTTTAAAATTTCAAATTTATCTTCAATAACAATAAAGCTACCTGAAGAGAATGCCCAGGTATATGGTGTTTACTATCATATCCTTAAGAAATTGGCTTATGAAGGAATAAATATTTTAGAGATAGTTTCTACAACACATGAATTTACTGTTATCGTAAATGATTCTGATGTTGATGCTGCTTTTTCGGTGCTTAAAAGATTAAAACATGATGATTTTTAATTAAATATACTTGACTAATAATAATTAGCAGTAATAATAAAGCGAGACTAAATTAAAAAATTAAGTCTCGCTTTATTATTATTTGTTTATTTCTGAGTAAATTTAGCCCACATTATTCATACAATAGCATAGCGACAAGTAATCAATATTGCAATAAATTCTATTCAGGATTTTCCTTTTCAAATTCTTCTATCTCTTTAAATAAATCAAGAGTGGCTTTTGCTTCTTCCTCATCGACAATGCTTATTGCCAAACCGGTATGCACCAATACGAAATCTCCTACTTTTACTTCTGGAACCATTGATAGATTCACTTCTCGATTTGCACCTTCGAAATCTATTAGGCCTGTTAGTAAGATATTATCATTTCCCTTTTTTATTTTTGTCACTTTTCCTGGAATTGCTAAACACATATCTTTAATATTTATTTTTTAATATTATTTCTTAAAAACTCATACCAATCTTCCATACCTTCACCAGAGCGGGCTGATAATTCTATAAATTGTAAATGATGGTTCACACTGTTTGCATGTTTTTTAACTTTCTCTACATCAAAGTCTACATATGGAAGTAAATCAATCTTATTGATAATACAAATATCTGAGGAAGCAAACATATCAGGATATTTTAATGGTTTATCATCTCCTTCTGTTACGCTAATTATTACAACACGAATGTCTTCACCTAACTTAAATAGAGCAGGACAAACTAAGTTTCCCACATTTTCGATAAACAAAATAGAATTACTTTCAGGATTTAACTCCTTTACAGCTTTATTTATCATATCGCTATCTAAATGACAGCCTTGTCCGGTATTTATTTGAACAACAGGTGCTTTAGTTGCATTAATTCTGTCGGCATCATTAGTGGTTTGTTGGTCACCTTCTATTACTGAGAATTTTATTTCATTACGAAGGTCTTTTAGAGTTCTCTCCAATACTGACGTTTTTCCAGAGCCGGGTGAGCTAACAAGGTTCAAAGTAAAAATAGATTTTGTTTCAAAATATTTTTTATTGCGCTCAGCCAAGAGATTATTTGTACTTAAAATATCTGTTTCGAGTTGAATTAAACCATTATTGTTATGGTGGCTATGGCTATGATTATGTCCATGACTGTGTGTATGGCCTTCATGATTGTAATTGTAATTTAGGCTCATTGGTTTAATTTCTTTAGAAATTCCTCCATTGGGTCTTTTTATTTCCAATTTATTTGTTTCTCCGCATCCGCAAGTTGAGCACATGATTTTAAATTTTAAAATTGTATAAGTTTGGAAAATATGCCAAACCATACATTGTTATTTATTAAACACAAAACTATCTAAATAACATTTATATAATTAAATTAATTTCAAGTAATAATGTGATAAAAACCATAAAAAATATCAATTGGATGAAATTACCGCTTTTTTGTAAAAGATGTTTATTTTGAATACAAGTTTGAGTCAGTAACAGTGATTGTTAATTGTTGGGTTTTGGCGGTATTTTTGCCTTTTATAGCAAAAATAGTGATAAAACATATGCTGAAAAATAAAGAAGAATTTGAAAAAAAACTTGCTTATTATCATTTTATTTCTCCTTTTTTACCGTTATTTAAATAACAATTTTATTGTAATTTTATGTCTTGATGAGTGATGATAAAATAACATATAAAATTAGGATTACGGGTCTTGTTCAAGGTGTTGGTTTTCGACCATTTATATATAGATTGGCCAAAGAGTTTGAGTTATTGGGGACTGTAGATAACCGTAATGATGGAGTAATAATCTATGTTAGTGGGGCAGAGAAGAACATTATAAATTTTATAGAATTATTACCACAGAAGGCTCCTGAAGCCAGTAATATTGAGGATGTAAAAATTAATAAGGAAGTCTTTTTCAATTTTCCAGACTTTAGAATTGTAAAGAGTAGTAATAATGCAATTAAAAATGAGATTACAGAGATTAGTCCTGATATAGCTGTTTGTCAAGATTGCCTTACAGATATGAAATCACAAGCTCACAGAAAAGGCTATTCTTTTATTAATTGCACTCATTGTGGTCCACGTTTTACTATTATTAGGGATTTGCCATATGACAGACCAATGACTACAATGGAGAGCTTCTCTCTCTGTAATATTTGTCAGAAAGAATATACTGATGTAAATGATAGGCGATTTCATGCTCAACCTGTTGCTTGTAATAATTGTGGACCACATTATACATTGCATATTGATAATACAGAAGTAGAAGTTATAGATGACATACTTAAACTTATTGCCGGTAAGTTAGAATCAGGTGGGGTAATAGCTTCAAAAGGAATTGGAGGTTATAATTTAATTTGCGATGCTTTGAATATTGAGGCTACAACAAAATTGCGGAAGAGTAAACATCGGGATGGCAAGCCACTGGCGCTGATGTTTAAAAATGAAAAAGTTCTATTAAAATATACTGAGATTAGTAAGTCAGAATTGAATTTTATTAACTCTTGGAGGCGCCCAATTGTAATTTTGAAAACGGACAAATTTCCAAATAAAATGGTTACCAATGGTTTTAATTCCATAGGAGCATTGTTGCCATATATGCCATTTCATTATCAACTTTTTGAAAGAACAAAATGCGAGGTGTTAGTTTATACTAGTGCCAATCTTTCCGGTGAACCTATTATTAAAGATAATGATATAGCTTTGAAATTATTAGGTTCAGAAATGCCTGTGCTTTCATATAATCGTGTAATATACAATAGAGTAGATGACTCAGTTGCATTTATTGCAAATAATACTCCTCGACTTATAAGAAGATCAAGAGGTTATGTTCCATCTCCAATAAGATTACATTTCTCAGTGGATGGTATTTTAGCTTGTGGCGCTGAATTGGTTAATTGCTTTTGTATAGGTAGAACATCACAAGCTATTATATCACAACATATTGGAGATCTAAAAAATGCTGAAACTCTAGAGTTTTATGAGGAAAGTATAAACAGATATAAGCAGCTTTATAAATTTGAGCCAAAAATGATAGTTTGCGATTTGCATCCCGATTATCTTTCGTCGCGATATGCCGATTCTCAAGATTTGCCGATATACAAAGTGCAACATCATCATGCTCACATGGCTTCGGTAATGGCGGAGAATAATCTTAGTGAAAAAGTTATAGGAATTATTATGGATGGAACAGGTTATGGTACTGATGGTAAAATCTGGGGAGGAGAATATTTTATTGGCAATTTAGTAAGCTTTGAAAGGTTTTCTCATTTCGCCTATATCCCAATTCCTGGCGGTGATATAGCGGTGAAAGAGCCTTGGCGTATTGCTTTGTCATATTTGTATAATGCTTATGGTGAGGATTATAAAAAATTGACAATTCCTTTTGTTAAGAATATGCAAACTTTAAAAGCAGACCTTATCGTTCAATTAATAAATAAGAAACTTAACTGTCCTGAGTCATCAGCGGCAGGGAGGTTGTTCGATGCTGTTTCTGCATTGTTAGAGTTGTGTAGCGTGAGTAGTTTCCATGCTGAAGCTCCAATGCGATTGGAGGATATTATTGATGAAGAAGAGAGAGGAATTTATAATTTTGATATACTTGATGGTAAAATAAGTTTCTTAAATACCATAAAAGACATAGTTTGTGATATTGATAATAATATTTCTAAATCAAAAATATCTACAAGATTTCATAATACAATTATTGAAGTTTCCTCTGAAATATGTCAACAAATAAGAAAAGAAAATCATATCAATAAAGTAGTGATGTCAGGAGGAAGTTTTCAGAATAAATATTTAAGTACACATTTGGAAAACAGGCTTTTAGACTTAGGTTTTGAAGTGTATTTTCATAAACAAATACCAGCAAATGATGGTGGATTAGCATTGGGACAATTAGCTATTGGGGCTTTTATATCACAAGATAAAACATAAACTAATTTAAAGTAAATAATGAAATATTCATCGGAATATAGAAACAAGGAAAAAGTAAAAATACTTGTTGAAAAGATTAAATCAGTTAGCAGCAAACCGATAACTATAATGGAAGTATGTGGTGGTCATACTATGAGCATTCAGAAGTATGGTATTCCATCATTATTACCGGAAAATATTAATTTAATCTCAGGTCCTGGTTGTCCTGTTTGCGTTACTGACAGAAAATATATCGATCAATCTATAGCATATGCAAGATTGGATGATGTAATACTTACTACTTATGGTGATTTGATACGAGTTCCTGGTTCCAGTTCTAGTCTGGAAAATGAACGTGCTAAAGGTCATGATATTAGGATAGTTTATTCTGTTCTTGATGCAATAAAAATTGCCGAAGAAAACCCTGAAAAGAAAATAATATTTCTTGGAATTGGTTTTGAAACAACGACTCCATCAAGTGCTGTTGGGATTATTACTGCCAAGCAAAAGGGCTTAGATAATTTTTATGTGTATAGTGCTCATAAGATTATGCCTCCAGCCATGTCTGCCTTAATAGATGAAGATGTAAAAATTGATGCCTATCTGGGACCGGGTCATGTTACAGCTATTTCCGGAATATCAATTTTTGATTTTATCCCTGAGAAATATGGGTTGGGTGTTGTAATTTCTGGTTTCGAACCTGTTGATATTCTCGGTGCTATATTATTGTTGGTAGAGCAATATGAAAAAGGTAAACCCGCAGTAGATATTCATTATAAAAGAATGGTCAAGCCTGAAGGAAATATTGTGGCTCAGCAAACAGTAAACAAAGTTTTCGAATTACGTGATGATTGGTGGCGAGGATTGGGAGTTTTACCTGAAAGTGGACTTGCAATAAGAAAGGAGTTCTCGAAATATGATGCCGAAAAAGTTTTTGAAGTGGAGGTGGAGCCAACAAAGAAAGATGGAGCATGTATTTGTGGTACCGTTCTTAAAGGTGTAGCAAAGCCATTCGAATGCAAACTTTTTGGAAAAGCCTGTACTCCAATGGATCCTGTGGGTCCTTGTATGGTTTCATCAGAAGGAGCTTGTCATGCTTACTATAAATATCAGTCTTTAAACTAAATTTTACGCACATGACAAATTTTAATCGTAAATTGGCCCACAGGGGCATGATTAAAATATTGTTATGTGACTCCATATCACCAAATTAACAAAATTAAACATATGAAACGAGAAAATATACTTCTAGGACATGGCAGTGGTGGGAAATTGAGCCATGACTTGATAGATAAACTTTTTATGAAATATTTCGATAATGAAATATTAGCTTCTCAAGGCGATTCATCTATACTGGAAGTTGGGAGTCAGACACTTAGCTTTACTACAGATTCATTTGTAGTCAGCCCAATATTTTTCCCCAATGGAAATATCGGCAACTTAGCTATAGCAGGAACGGTAAACGACCTAGCTGTTTCGGGAGCCAAGCCATTGTATCTTAGTGCAGGATTTATTTTAGAAGAGGGTTTTTCTTTGTCAGAATTAGAAATCATAGTAAAAACTATGGCCGAAGATGCTAAGAAAGCCGGAGTTAAGATTGTTACCGGCGATACTAAGGTAGTGGAGCGAGGCCATGCCGATAAGATTTTTATAAATACTTCTGGAATTGGTATTCTTGCAGAAAATAGAAAGGGTATTTCATCAGGAGAAGATATAAGAGTAGGTGATAAGATTATTATTAATGGTGCTGTTGGTGATCATGGTATGGCTGTAATGGCTGCACGTAATGAATTGAAAATAAACTCAGAAATAAAATCTGATTGTGCTCCATTGAATGGCTTGATAGATGTAGCTTTTGAAGTAACTGATAAAATAAAGTTTATGAGAGATGCTACACGCGGAGGCTTGTCATCGGTACTTACAGAATTGTTTGAAAGAAAATCTTTTGGTGTGGAGATAATGGAAGAAGCTGTTCCTGTGCATGATAATGTTAGTGGAATGTGCGAATTGCTTGGTTTTGATCCTTTTCAGGTTGCTAATGAAGGTAAAGTTGTGATGGTGGTAGATGCTGATGCAGCCGAAGATGTGGTTGCGGCTATGCAAAAGCATAAGTATGGTAAGGAAGCTGCAATTATAGGAGAAATTACCGGGACGCATGCCGGTAAAGGATGGATAATAACTTCTATTGGAGGGAAAAGAGTAATAGATATGCTTTCCGGAGAGCAGCTGCCAAGGATTTGTTAGTTGCCTAAAAAGGTTTACTTGCTTGTGTTCAGCTGGTTATAAAAGTCGATAAGAGGTTTTATTAATTTCTTTTGATTGTATTTTTTAATAACAGCTTTATATCCATTTTCTCCCAAATTTTGTCGTTCTTCGGGATGAGAATATAGCCAATATACTTTATTGGAGAAATCTTCTACTGAATTCCATTGGTGTACCAGACCACATTCTGATTGTTTAATAACTTCAGCTTGGGGACCACAGTCAGAAACTAGTACAGCCCTTTTAAACAACATATATTGGAATACTTTATTTGCTATTCCTGATTCGTGTTGTGGGTTTTTTTCAATAGGAGACAGGCAGATGTCACTATAAGTAATATATGATGGTAAAAGGCTTATATCTTTCCATGGATAGTAAATAATATGGTCAATGACCTGTTTGTCTTCAATTTTATGTTGAAAATATCTTTGCTCGGCTTTATCCACCGGACCAATAAGTAGCAACTTGATATTTGGAATTTTCTCCTTAAGTTGCTTTATAGCTTCAATGGCAATATATACTCCTCTGCGTTTTGATATTCCTCCAAAATAAAATAAAACAAAATCAGAATCTTTTTTAATGATATTATTGTCGATTGGATATGATAATAATGTGTTAACAACCGGAGCATTGGGGTAAACGATAATGTTTTCTTTGTTTAGAAAAGTGTATTTCTGCAAAAGGTTGTTTCTAAAAGTCTCGCTTAAAGCAACAATTTTATCGGCATAACGAAGGTATTTGCCTTCAATTTTTTTCCATTTATGAGCTCTTATAAATATAGATTGGGGAAATTTATGCATCCACTGATAATCATCCACTGCATATGGATAATTTTCGTGCAGGTCCAAAACTAATGGAATATTATATTCCTTTTTGGCAAGATATCCAGCTTTAGACATATATAAATCATGAACATGAATAATTTCAATCTTATTATTTTTGACAAATCTCTTTATTTTTAAGCTCCAGAGGAAAGAATATAAATTTATGGTATGGAAAAAGGCAAAAAGAATGTTTTTATATTTAGGTTTAATATTCCAACGTGTAATATTTATTCCTTTATAATTATCACCGAGTTTAGAGCCAAAATCGAAACATAATATATAAATATCGTGACCGGCATTTAATAAAGCCATGGCCTCATTTCTTACACGAATATCATTATTAAATTCATTATCAACTACAATGCCTATTCTCATGATGTTATACTAACGTTTAAGAATTTTTTTTATTTCCCTCTTAATGCTTTCCTTCTCTATTGGCTCAAAGAAAGGGAAAATAAAGAACCATAGAGGGAAACTAATTATTAATAAAGATTTTATAATCAGACTTATCCAAATATTATAATTATTAAGAAGTAGGCTAATCCCAAAAAGGATGGCTCCAATAATGATTATTAAAGCTACCTTACCAAGCTCATAACGAATAGGATATGACTTTTGTGCAAAATAATATGTTGTAAAAAACAGCAATATTTGTGCAAGTAAGCTTGCCCATGCAGCGCCATAGATTCCCCAAAGAGGGATAAGTGCCATATTAAATACCAGATTTGCAATACCGGCAATAACAATTAAAGTGCCTATTATTTTGGTCTTTTTATTTACATGAAGACCCATTATTACACTGTCTTTTGCCATTCCAAAGAAAGAAATTAAGGCAATAATAGGTACAATTAATGTTGCTTCCATGTATTCCGGGCTTTTAGCAATAAGAATAATTATTTCACGACTGAAAATTGAAATAGCAACAATTACCCACATAAGTCCAAATGAAAAATATGTAAGCACCTTAGAATAAAGCCTTTTGTTATTAGGGTCATTGATTCTTTTCATCAACATAGGCGTAAGAGCAAGTTGTACAGAAGTAACGATAAAGACTTTAACACTTCCTCCAATTTTAAATCCTAGAGAATAAATGGCTACGTCGGGCAATGTTCCTAAGTAATTTAGGCTATATCTATCGATGGTGGTAAGTAAAATCCCTGACATAGAGGCAAATACTAGAGGATAACTGTAAATTAATATTTCCTTTAGTGTTTTAAGTTGAATACTGGCAATGCTATTATTGATAATAAATTTACTTGTTAAGGCAAAATATACCAAGCTTCCAATAATTTGTGCTTCAAAAATTCCTTCAATACCTCTATTTAATCCCACTACAAAATATACAGTAAGCAAAAGATTTACAGTAAATTTAGTAACGCTTAGGCTGGTATATAATTTAGATTTTCCTTGTATTCTCATGGAACTATTTGGCAAAACTTGTATGCTCATAAGTACAGCATTTATTACCACTAGACCAATTGCACGGCTATAGTTTGTATTATCGAATAGGATAGAAGATAACCAAGATGATTGAATAAAGAGAACTGATCCTAGTAAAATACTAAATAAACTAACAGCTATAAGAACGGTAAAAAACAGCTTTTTGCGCTCATCATTAGTCTCTAAGTCCCAATACCATCGCATAAAACCTTGATATAAGGTCATT
>JAMOQI010000047.1 GCA_027064095.1 Bacteroidales bacterium
TATTAAAAAACAAGACAATGCCTTTATTTTTATAATATGATTTTGCACGGAAATTTCAACCCAAGGTTTAAAATTTATTATTTGTAAAAGTTAAATAAATAAACTTAATTATCTCCTAATAGAATAAAAAAGGAGTAAAGAATAAAAAAAATTAAGGCTTAATTACAATATAATCTATTCCTATTGAGTGCCCATCACCTTGCATAATAGGGTCGATACGAATTTTAGTGATTTCACCTCTCCATTCTGTATTAGTTGTTAAATCAATAGTATAAGTTCCCCAACCTCCTCCATTAGATACATTAATTAAACCACTACTTTTAGCTTCACTAAAATTATTGTCATCAGAGCTAGTCCAAAAGATTTGTAGTTTTGATGTTTCAATAGGGTTGTGGTCATTTGCCATTTTGATTTCGATTTTAGAATATGAAGAAGCATTAATATTTACTTGAGGGCTAAGCATTATTGGTTCATTTGCAGAAGTACTCATTATCCATAAGCCTCCATTTGGAGCATTATTTGCTAAATCAGTTAAATTTTGAGTAGTCCAACCTTCTTTATCTCCATCTGTATTAAAATCATATCTAATATCATTTACTGTTCCCGAAGTACAGGTTCTACCATCTCCAATATATCCAAAATTACATCTACAAATAAAGCTATCTGCAGTATCAAAACATGTTGCATTAGTATCACAATCATGAGTATTGTTAGCACATTCATTTATATTTCCAGCTTTTTTGGTATAAATTAAAGATAAATCGTTTATTTGCATTTCTGCTTCATTAAGCCCTGTGATTTCCCAGCCTAAGTTCATTCCTCCAATTTTATAATCAGCAAGATTGTGTGAATCAGATAAATATCCTCTATTCCAGGCTTCTTGTAAAGCATCTAATATATGAGGTAAAAAGTCTTCTTCTAAGGTATGCCATTGATTATCTGTTATTGCTGAGTTTGAGTAGTCATTAAGTATATTATAGCCAATATTGTATATTAATTTTTGACTAAAATCATCGCCTTGTATCATTAAATCAGTTAGTTACTTTCTTATAAATATCTTCCCAGTAAACATCTCCATTTGGAGCAATAGTTTTTGGGAAATTATTTAAATCAGTAAAACTAGCCCATTGACCTAAGCTCCAAATAGGTGCTTCTGTATCGAATCCTGGAATAAGGCTTCCTATTATGTCACCTGGATAGCTAGCAGATCTTACATTAAAGCCTCGTCTAAAATGTCTATCTTTTATTAATTGATTTGGACTTTCTGTTGGAGTATTATTTACACATTGATTATTACTACAGCTTTGATTGTTTTCACAGTTCCCACAATTTATTTGTGTTCCACAGCCATCATCAATACTTCCGCAATCAGCATTTAATTCAGAGCATGTTTTAGGGGTACAATTATTATTAATGCAGTTATGACTTTTACAGCTTTGTTCGGAGTTGCAATCATTATCATTAAGGCATTTATCTTTTTGGGTTTTACAAGTTTTATTAATACATTCTTGCCAGTCTTCACATTCAGGAATACAATTTGCATTATCTCTTACACATTTTTTGTATTTATTGCAAATTAAGTCATTATTACAAGTTAAATCTTCTTTACAACTGTAACCTAATTCCCCTAAATGTTGCTCTATAGGTTTTGATTATTCAGAGCAAGCAACGACAAATAAAGTAAGCATAATTATTAAGATTTTTATCATATTACCACCACATAAATAATAAAGTAATTTCAAAGACTAAGTCTTACTGTAGCAAGTTATATGATACTATGTCAATAACATTTTATTTTAAATATAAATGTATTTATTTTTTGTTTATGTTAAATTTCTAAGTTTTATTTTTACAAAAAGCTTAGCTCAAATGGAGAGTATAATAACTATTATCTATTTTTTTTATTTTTATTTCTTTAGGAAATTTTAAATCAAATTTAAATGAATCCTTCCATATTTCATCTATATCTTTATAATACCATTT
>JAMOQI010000048.1 GCA_027064095.1 Bacteroidales bacterium
TTTTGGATTTCTGTTCTTAAAACACTCCCTGATGCAAACTTACCAACTACCATCTTATGGCTTTTTTCATCTAATTCGTCACTCACTGCGTGACTTTTCCCCATTTGGTCACTCACTGCGTGACCATTTTGTGTTTGATTATTTTGCACCATTGGAAATTCCAAATAAAATTGCCGATAATATTTTAAGTTTGTCGTAGAATAACCACTTCCAAACTCCTTAGTTAGATTATTGGATAAATACTTAATTATATGCTTACCATATTCAGCAGTATGATTACCTTTCTGCTCATCATCTACAATCATTCTGCCTACCAGCCAATTGGAAATAATTTGAGCAAAATTCACTTGCCTGGTAGCATATAATCTGGCGTCAGAAATTACTAACCTTATACTGTCAAGCAATTTTGTGTTAATACTGTCATTCATTTAATAGTTATTTTATCTTCTATTTATCAACTTGTTACAAGTAAATCTGATTCTTTAGATACAGATTTATATTTCTCTATTTACATAAAAAAAACTACTTCCTAATCTCATGTACCACTCCAAAACCCAAAGCCACATTCTTTCCTAAACCTATTCCATTTGGCAGAAACACATTCGTTTTAAACGATACATTGAAAACAACTCTCGGAACTCCTTTTATCCTCAATGTTTTAATTTTATCTATTCTATCAATTTTACTGATAATAACTTTTTCTACTGTCCAATTAATACCCTTAGCAAAAGATAAAATGTTCCCTGTTAAAATCCTATTAAGAAAGGTCATTCTTTCGTTTTCATCTTCTATTTTTCCGTATTTAGTATAATTCTCCTGATTCAAAGGAGACCAATCGGTTATTCTATACAAAAATGCTTTATCCCAAACCTGAAGTGTAAATGAGTTAAGGTGCAAATTACCAATCTTTATCTCATAAGGTCTTTCATTCAAAAATACCCCCTCTTGCATATTCTCAAAAAACTTATGTATTTCATCTACACCATCTTCAATACATACCAAATGCGGCTTCTTTCCTATTCTCTTGTATTGAATTAAGGGATAGGAATAAACAAACTTATCTTGCTTATGATTATGAAAAATTATATTTTTTCTTCCGGCAGATTCTATTATTGCTCCCCTGAAAGCAGGAACTTCCCATGGATGAATTTCGTTTTCAAATTCAATATCTAATACTCTTATTTTTTGCATTGGATTATATATTTTATACTTTAGATTTATTACAATTGCTGCTTATAATAAAAAAACTGACAACTACCACTACTGAAGAAACAATTCTTCAGAAAAAAATATATATATATAACCCAAATATTGCCAAGTAATACACCTTATTAATCTCTTGACTGTGCAAATATAATATATATATGTATATTATAAAATGTTTTTCTGGATGAATTCATATAATAACCCTAATTATTCATAAAATTAGATTTATGTAGATTCACGCTACTAAAATAAAAAGATATATATTTAAAGAATTTAGTAACAAAACAGATAGGTATAAATAATTTTAGAATAGCCTAATTTGATTGAATAATATCTTTCAAATAGCCCATATTTCCTACCAAATCTAATATTTTCATTTACTAAATTACATAATCATAGCATAAATAATACGGGTAAGACCTGCTCTATGTAATAATAACATCTTTTCCACAAAACTCATTTATTTTAAGCGGATTAAAGAGCCAAGATACTTTTACTCTTTTACCTGTTCTAGGCATTATTACTCAGAAGTTATTTCGTGTACTGATATTATACTTAATTCTTTTACTATTCAAGTAATCTATCCAATGTTCTCCTAAAAATTCTCAAAACGGGCTATTCTTACCTGATTTAAGGCTATTTTAAAGATAGCTATGAGCTTTAAACTAGATTTATTTGTTTTCTCTCAAAACAGTGTCTAAGACTTCAAATAAAATACTACTTTTGGTTTCATCTCTGGTGTTCATGTATCTGGTTCTAC
>JAMOQI010000049.1 GCA_027064095.1 Bacteroidales bacterium
ATAATTCCAGAAATTAGCAAAAGTACAATGTCTAAACTCATAGTTTCCGCCCATTGTTAAAGCTAAATCGTATTGTTTACAATTAGTTATCAGAAGATTCTCAGCATCAATAGAATGCGACCTGCTAAGAATACCTACACCAGACATATTCTCAATTATTGTATTGTTTATTAAAATACTATTTCCCATATTTTGCTGTAGTAGTTCAGCTTGTATTCCTATAAATCCATTTTTGATAATTGCATAATTTATTTCATTATCCACACTGCCTTCGTTTATCCAAATTCTGTCCCATTGGCCTGGAATATCATCATAGTATTTTTCTGGTCTGTCACCTTGAAACATTACAGGCATATTCTTTGTTCCCATCACTTTTAAACTTCCACCTTTGTAAATCCAAAGTCCGGAATTATTATGAAAATATATTTTTGTTCCTGCCTCAATAGTAAGTTTAGCAGTGGAATCAACAACTGCATAACCATATATAACTATGGGTTTATCATTGGTCCAGGTAGTATCTGTATTTTCTCCGGCAACAATATTAAAAGGAGGCAATCCGCTTATGTTTTTATTTGGAAGAATAAAATAAGCATCTATACCATAAGCAATTAAGTTAACATCTTGAATGTTTCCATTAGTTTCAAAAATTATGCTGTCGGTAACCAACATAGGGCCGGTACCGGAATTGGGGTCAATTGTAACTTCAACAAATATATAAATACTATCATGAGCCGGAATAACAACGTCTGTAAGTTTATATGATGAAATACCATCGACATTCATTCTAAAATTAGACATCTGTCCGCCACCAAGGTATAATTGTGATATTTTTATATTCTTATCTTCTGTATTACTAACAAGGAGAGTGTAAGTTGAAGAGCCAATAGTGGTAAATAATGTATCGAAAAGTATAGTGTCGCTGCTAAATTTCAAACTAATATTTCCTTCTGCAAATTGTTCGGATTTTTTGCATGAACTGGTTAGCATTATAACAATACTGATAATTGAAAATATAGTTAAAAATATTTTGGTTTTAAACTTCATATTGCTATAAACTTTATTTTAGTAAAAATATTATACATAAATATCATTGAGCTTAATTCTTTATGATTTTATTTAAGCAATTTAAAAAGTTCAATACATTCTCTAGCTTCTTTTACATCATGAACTCTTAAAATATCAGCACCATTTTTTAAGGCAATCATATTTAAAGCTGTAGTTGAGTTTAACGATTCTTCAGGCTTAATATTCAAGTATTTATATATCATAGATTTTCTTGAAATCCCAACCAATAAAGGAGCTTCTAGGAAAGAGAAATGATTTAGATTTTTTAGCAATTCGTAATTATGTTCTAAAGTCTTACCAAATCCAAAACCAGGGTCTATTATTATATCGTTAACACCGATAAGATTCAATTCGGAAATTTGTTTTGACATAAAGTAGATTACTTCTTTAAGTACATTTTTATATTGAGGATTGTTTTGCATAATTTCAGGTTTATTGCCGGTATGCATTAAAATATAAGGAATTTGCAATTCAAGTATTGTTTTAAACATATCCTTGTCAAAAGTTCCTCCTGAAATATCATTTATTATATCAGCACCAAGATTATAAGCTGTTTTAGCAACATTAGAATGCCAAGTATCGATACTAATAATAGCTTGAGGAAAATGTTTTCTAATACTTTCAATAGCTATAGCAAGCATTGAAATTTCTTTTTCGGCTCCAATTTCTTTTGCTCCCGGTCTTGATGATTGTGCTCCAATATCAATAAAATCAGCACCTTCATTAAGCATTATTTCTACTCTTTTGAGTTGTTCTTTTTCGGTTGTATATTTTCCACCATCAAAAAAAGAATCCGGAGTTATATTCAATATTCCCATCACTTTAGGGGTATCAAGAGAATATAGTCTTCCTCTTATATTTATATTCAATTTCTTTGGAAATAAACTAGAAGATGGCATAGTAAAATTTTAATGGTTTTAATGGTTAGCAAAAATAGAATATATTTTGTTGGATAGGCATGTAAAAAGTGACTTTGATAATTATTTCGCTATTTACAAATTTAGAATCTAAAAATATATTTTTAACCTTGGATTTTTATAATATATAACTGCATCGAAATAGGAGAGCAGATCACTTCCAAAAACACCATCAATTCCTTTATCACCAATAAGTTGATAGCTTACATTCACATGAGATAAGTCTAAAACAACTACTTGTATATTCTTAAGTTTAGCACTACCGATTTTTATAGTCTTAATATTAGAGGTTTGACTCTCCATTTTGTTTGTTCCCAGACCGGTACTTAAATGTTCTGAATCCTCAAATTCACTTCTATCACCTAAAATAGCTTTAAGTCTATTTTCATCAAAAACTGTTTTACTTGCTCCTGTATCAAGCAATAAGCGAGCTTTTTTTCTACCAATTTTTATATTTATCATTAGATGATATCCTTCATCATCTATTTCAATTAAATCTAAGGGTATTATTTCTGAAGTTTTTTTCATATTCATTATATTATAATATTGATGAGCAATATAAAAATATTTTATTGCTTTCGTGGAATTTCAATGCCGAACAGATGATATATCTCTTTCTGAATTTCTGTTCTGATATTCATTGTTATTAGCTTTCTGTTTTCGGCAGTAGGAAAAGTTCTGTTAGAAAGGAAAACATATACAATACCATTATCAGGGTCAACCCAGAATAAAGTACCTGTAAAACCGCTATGGCCGAAACTATTTGAAGACACTTCAGGGCATGTTGTACCACCTTTTTCATGATTAGGTAGAGGCTTATCAAAACCCAATCCTCTTCTGTTATCATTTAAAGGAAATTGCTGACGGGTAAATTCTCCAATGGTTGTTGAATCAATATATTTTTTATCACAATAGTTACCTTTTTGCAATAACATTTGTGATAATACAGCAAGATTCAATGCAGTAGAAAATAGTCCTGCATGACCTTCAACTCCTCCCATCATAGCACAACCAGGATCATGAACAGTACCTTGAATAATCTGATTTCTAAAATATGTATCATTTTCTGTTGGAGCAATTTCTTCCTTCGGAAACCTTTCTAAGGGTTTAAAACCTGTATAATATAAACCTAAAGGATCGTAGAAATTTTCTTTAGTAAATTTCTCAATTTTCTCTCCACTTTTCTTTTCTATAAGTCTTCGCATATAATACATTCCTAAATCAGAATAGCGATATTTTTTCTTCTTTAGTAATTCCGAGTCTTTTATCTCTTTCATTATGCTATCAGCGTATGAATCAAGAATATAGATATTTGGAGTGACCAAAGTTGAATAGCCTTTCTCTTTGTGACTTTTATAGATATTAGAGTCTAATTTATTATCTTTCATACTATGAAGATAGAACGGAATCCACGGGGTGAAACGTGCTTGATGAGCAAGTAAATCTCTTATGAGAATATCGCCTTTATTAGTGCTGTCAAGTTCGGGAAAATAATATTTAAGTTTTTGGTCGATATCAATTTTACCTTCGTCAACAAGTTTCATTATTGATAAAGTAGTAGACATCACTTTAGTAATACTGGCAACATCATAAATGGTAGTATCTGTAATAGTGAGGGAATTAGCTTTATATGTTTGTTGTCCAAAGTTCTTATGATAAAATACCATCCCATCTTTTGCAATTAGTACTTCACATCCGGGGTAGGCTTCATTATCAATACCGGATTGTATTATTGAATCTATTTTTGATGTACTATCACTTGAAATACCTAATTCTTCAGGGAGTCCGAAGGCGAGTCTTTTTTTTTTAATATATATTCCAAATCCTTGTCTTATAGTATCATTAATACTAACCGGTAATTTACCGCTAATACTGTTACCACCAAAAATGGCTTCAGCTGCAGCCTCTTGCGAGACCACATCTTCTTGGTAACTAATTAAAATAGAAGCATTATTTCCAGCATTAATAAATCTGTCCGCAGCATAGGGATTTGCATGAATATCAATAATGAGTTTACTATGCTGAGAAATTAAATTAGCTAAATCGTAAGAAGAGCTATAAATACCATAATTTTTCGATGGTGAGTTATTAGTGTTTAATATTGTAAGAATAACAATATCATAACTTTTAAGCTGGTTGGCTAACTTTTGAACTTCTGCAATACTACTATTTCGTTTTATGCTGTAAAGGTCTGCTTTGCGATATTTTATAATAGTATTTGAAAAAGCATTTCTCTTATTTACACCTACAGAAACTACTGCTGTTCTAATATTCAAATCTGTTGTTAGCGGTATTAAACTGTCAGTATTTTGTATTAATGTTATTGCATTTCTGTAAAGTTGTTTTTTTAGAGCAAGAGCCTCATTACTGTTAATGATATCAAGAGTATTCTCTTTGCTGATATTTGTTCTTTTATTTAAGTTAGCTTTATATTTATACCTTAAAACATTTCTCACTCTATTATAAATATCGTTAGAATCAAGAACTCCATTTTCAATTGCTTGATAAATAGAATCTATGCTTGTTTTGGGGTCGTGAGGCATTAATAATATATCGTTACCAGCTTTTAGGGCAATAACTTCTAATTGACCCGGAGCAAAATAATTAGATACACCTTTCATTTCTAAAGCATCAGTAATAGCTAAACCTTTGAAATTAAATTTTCGTTTTAATAAACTATCAACAATTAGCGGAGATAATGATGAGGCTCTGTTATTAGTGCTATCTATTGCAGGAACAAAAAGATGAGCAATCATTATTGATGCAATATTTTCATTAATTAGCTTTTTGAAAGGCCGAAAATGGATACTATCAATATCGTGTTTATTTGCGCTAACAGTGGGCAAGGTTTTATGAGAATCAGAATCTGTGTCACCATGACCGGGGAAATGCTTACCGCAAGTAAGTAAATCCTGACTTTGCATTCCCTTCATATACATACTTGCTTTTTGAGCAACAAGTATTGGATTTTCGCCAAAAGATCTACTATTGATAACAGGATTAGCAGCATTATTATTTACGTCAGCAACAGGAGCGAAATTTAAATTAACACCTACAGCTTTACATTGTTTGGCTACTTCTATTCCCATTTTATATATTAAAGTATCATTCTGGATTGCTCCCAATGTCATTTGTCGCGGAAATTTTACTGCAGAATCAAGGCGCATACTAATTCCCCATTCCCCATCAATAGCGATTAATAACGGTGTTTTACTGATGGTTTGGTAATAATTTACCAAATCAATTTGTCTTATTGGTCCGCCTTGAAAAAAACACAAACCTCCAATTTTCTGATTTCTAATAATTTTGGCAATCTTCTCGTGATAAGATTTTGTTTTATTTGAATGTGCTCTTATCATTATTAGTTGTGCAATTTTATCACGCTTAGATAAACTGCTAAAAACAGAATCTACCCATTCTGCTTCATTTAGGATATGATTTGATATAGTGGAATCGTTATCATAATTAACAGATACTATATCAGTCTGTTGCCCAAAAGAATACAGGTGAATAAATGATAAAAAGAATACTATATATAAAAGTTGTTTTTGAATAATCATTGTTGTAATTAAACTATTTATGTAAAAAACATTTTGATTTTCAAAAATACAATTTGAACAAGTATTTTTGTTTGAATAGTTATATTATTTCTTAACAAAATTTTGTTGGTAATATGTAGTCTTATTTTGGATTAAAAATTGTTTATGACACAAAATTTTATTTTAAATTTGGCGTTTTAATAATTACACACAATATTATTGTTTTAAAAATGAAAACAATAAATTTTTTAATTACATCTTTATAATATAATGACGAAATACAAATATTTTTTATCAGCTCTGTTATTAGCAATAGCCTTAAATTACTCTTGCAATAACAAAGTAGATATTAATGATGATTATAAAGAAATTAGTATTGCCTATTGTTTATTAAATCCTGCAGAATCAAGACATTATGTTAAGATTACTAAGGCGTTTCAAACTGAAGGTAATGTTTATCTGGCAGCAGCAGATAAAGCTAATTCTCAATACGATCCGGCCGATTTAGATATTAAATTGATAGAATTTTTAAATGGCAATCCTGTTAAAAGTATTCAATTAGATTCTGTTTTGATTACTAATAAGGATAGTGGTGTTTTTTATTTTCCAAATCAGATTGTTTATGCTACTCCTGAAGGTACATTCTTAAATCCTAATTCGGAATATAAACTTAAAGCTGAAATAAAAAGTACCGGTAATATTGTAGAGGCTAAAACAAAGTTGATAAAAGATTTTTTGATAGTAAAGCCCATTTCACTAACAAAATATTTAGATTTCTCGGGTAATTATACTCATAATGTAAAATGGAGATCTGCGGAGAATGGTAAACTTTACCAATTGATTATCAGATATTTTTATACTGATGTTTATCCCGGTGGGAATACTGAACAACAGTATGTTGATTGGGTATTTGGCCAGCAAAGATCACAAACAACTGATGGGGGAGAATCTCTTGAATATGAATTCTTAGGAAGTAGCTTTTATTCTTTATTGCAAGCAAATATACCACCGGCAACAAATGGTTTGAAGAGATACTCTGATAGTTTATACTATATATTTGAAGTTGCAGATGAAGATTTTACAATTTATATGGATGTGAATGCACCATCAAATTCAATAGTTCAGGATAGACCTGCTTATACCAATATTAGTAATGGTATGGGACTATTAGCAAGCAGATATCATAAAATTAGATTTTTTGAAGGATTGACGCAGAAATCATTAGACTCACTTTATTATGGAAGCAGAACAAATAATCTTGGTTTTGAAGATAGACCTTAATATATAAACATATGGAAACCTTAAAGACAATATTCGAACACAGAAGTATAAGAAAATATAAAGATACAGCCGTTGAGAAGGATGTTTTGGATAATATTTTAAATGCTGCAATTCGTACTTCCACAACTGGTAATATGCAGGTTTATAGTATAATTGTAACTCAGGATAAAAAGCGTAAGGAAGAATTACATAAAATTCATTTCGGACAAGGAATGATACTAGAGGCTCCAGTTTTACTTACTTTTAATGCTGACTTTAATAGATTTAATAAATGGTGTAAGCAAAGGAAGGCTGAACCCGGTTATGATAATTTTCTTTCATTTACTACTGCGGCAATAGATGCATTAATTGCTGCACAAAATGCCACATTAGCGGCAGAAGCACAAGGACTTGGAGTTTGCTATCTTGGAACAACAACTTATCAAGCTCATAAGCTAGTTGATTTTTTTAATCTGCCTAAAGGTGTGGTGCCAATGACTACGCTTGTGATTGGTTATCCTGAAGATATTCCACCTTTAGTTGATCGACTTCCCGCTGAAGCTGTTGTTCATTACGAAAGCTATAAAGATTACTCAAATGAGGATATTGACAGGCTATATGTTGAAAAAGAAGCTCTTGATGAAACTAAAAAGTTATTAAAAGAGAATAATTTAGAAACTTTAGCTCAGATATTTACTCAAAACAGATACCCTAAAAATGTAAATGTTGATTTCTCACGTCTATTTCTTGAGGTGATTGAAAAACAAGGATTTATGAATCAATAGCTTTGTTTATCTTTGCCTTTTGATTATGTAATATGACTACAAATTTTTCTAGGCTTAAAATAATTGTTGCCGCTTTAGATTGGGGATTGGGGCATGCTAGTCGTATGATTCCAATTATTGAATATTTTTTAAGAAAGGATTATCAAGTAGCTATTGCATCGTCAGGGAATGCTCTTAAACTGCTGCAGAACCGATTTCCTGATTTGCTTTCCTTCGAATTATCATCATACAATATTGAATATAAGCACAGTTCAATGGTTTGGGAGATGACACGTCAACTTCCGAAAATTTTTAAAGTAAGGAATACAGAAAATCAACAACTGAAAAGAATTTTAAACGATTTTGATGCCGATTTAATTATTAGTGATAATAGATATGGTTTTTATAATAAAAAGATAAAGTCCATTTTTATTACACACCAGCTTCAAATTCTAGGTCCTAAAAGTTTTAGTTTTATAAATCCTATCTTAAAAAAACTACATATTAGGTTGTTATCAAGGTTTGAACAAATTTGGGTGCCTGATTTTTATGGTAGTAATTCTCTTGCCGGGGTATTGTCAAATGTTGATAATATAAGTGCTAATATTAAGTATATTGGGCCTTTGAGTAGGTTTTATAAAGTAAAGTCAAATTCATCTAATGTATTAAATGAAATAAATAATATTGTAGTTATTTTATCCGGTCCGGAGCCGGCAAGGACAATATTTGAGAATAAAATAATCTTCCAATTAGAAGATTTTAATGGAAAGCTAGTGCTACTTAGGGGGGTGCCAAATAATAAAGAAGTAATTATAAATGATAGGATAGAGGTTTATAATCATCTTAATGATGATAAACTCTTACCTATATTACAAGAAGCTGATGTTGTTATATCCAGGAGTGGATATTCATCTTTAATGGATATGTATTTTCTTTCAAAGAAAAGTATTTTTATTCCTACAAAAGGACAAACTGAACAGGAATATCTGGCAGAAAGGTTTATGAGCAAGAAAATGTTTTATTCTCAAAAAGAAGAGAATTTAGATTTGAAATTAGCATTGTCAGAGGTGAAAAAATATAGTGGATTTGTCGATAAACAAAATATATCTTTTGATATAATTGATAAAGCATTGGAAGAATTGGGATTTTAATAAAAATAAGCAATGAATTATACAAAGCAGCTTTTAGATAATCTTGATGTAAATGTGCAGAAGCATAAAGCAGAAATCAGAAAAACTTTTAAACAAGTAAAAAAGAAAAAACCTAAACAACTTGATACCATAGTACATGAATTACATAATGAAGTATTTGAAAAAATAGATTGTTTGTTATGTGCCAATTGTTGTAAAACTCTTGGCCCTAGAATTACTGATAATGATGTTTCAAGGTTATCTAAATTTCTAAAAATAAAGCCATCAGAAGTTGTTTCTCAGTATCTAAGGATAGATGAAGATAATGATTATGTTTTTAAGGAAATGCCTTGTCCATTTCTAATGCCCGATAACTATTGTATAGTTTACGAAAGCCGTCCTAAAGCCTGCAGAGAATATCCTCATACAGATAGAAAGCGTTTTTATCAATTGCTTTCTTTGAGTGAAAAAAATATTGAGACTTGTCCTGCAGTATTAGAAATTAGTATTGGTATAGTAAAACATTTTGATTAATTTTTTTTAAAAAATAAAAGCCTAAGTTCCTGAGACTCCCTAGATATTTTAAGAAATATATTAGATAATTTAGTATATTTGACATTCAATAAATCACAAAAGGTGAATAAAAGAAACGCTATACGCTTAACTTCTCATTTACAGCACAATAGCAAATACAAAGGTTGTAATATAATAAATATATACGCACCTTGGGGTGGGTATATACGGTAGTTGGGCGTCATTAAAACACAGACAAAGATCCTTATGAAACTTCATAATGCAATTGACAAATTAAGAAAAGAAAGGGAACTGTTTCATTCTGAAGATGATTTAAAGTTTGCAATTTCATTTATCTTAAAAGAAATATTTCCCGATTTTCAAATCCGACTTGAAAAGCCTCAGACTTTGGAGATGATAAACCGAAATGACAAAACTTCAATTGCAAGAGCCCCAATTGATATTGTAATGGTAAATGATAAAAATGGCGAACTAATTCCAATTGAACTAAAATACAAAACTAAAGAACTACAAACGGAAAACAATAGTGAGACTTACAATTTAACAGAGCATGGAGCAAAGGATATTGGTCGCTTTAGTTTTCGTAAAGACATATATCGAATAGAACAGTTTATCCAAAATAACAGAAAATCAAAATATGGATTTGTACTAATAATTACAAATGACTCTGGATATTATTCTCAAGATATATCTGAAAAAAACGTATTGGATTCTAACTTTTCATTTCATCATGGAGTAACAATTAAAAAGAAGGATAAAAGTTGGAATTACAAAAGCATAGACAAAAACAAATATGAATTTATCCCCCAAGAAAACAAATGGAAATATATAGGAAAAAATAAATATCATTGGTCTTGTACAGGTGAAAAATTCTATCTATTGGACTTGAAAAACAATTATCAAATTGAATGGCAAGACTACTCAAGAGTTGATAATAATGAATTCAAATTTTGTTTGATAATGGTTAATTCATGATTTTAATAGATATAAATAACGAACGCCCAACACGCGCTCATACTGCATACCGCAATTAGTTGTAAATATGAACATTAGAGCGTTAATAAACATTAGCAGTAAATTGAAAGTGTATAGCTTTAAACTGCGGCACGCACCATATTCAAACCGTAAGACTGTCTAAAAAC
>JAMOQI010000050.1 GCA_027064095.1 Bacteroidales bacterium
GATTCTGCTGTTATCACTGTTTATAATTTACCTAATGTACAAATAACACCTTCCAATCCTGCAATTTGTTATGGCGATTCAGCACACTTAACTGCCAGTGGTGCTATAATGTATTCCTGGTATCCCGGTGCTAGTGTAAGTAGTACAAATACTATTTCTACTTGGGCATCTCCTTTGATGAACACCTCTATTATTGTTAGCGGTACTGATACTCACAATTGTATTAATAGAGATACTGTTAACTTAATAGTTCACCCTGATATTGTTCCAAATGTTACACCTTCATATGACAGTATTTGCTATGGTTTATCTACTAACCTAAGCGCAAGCGGTGGGGTAAATTATCAATGGTCTCCTGCTACAGGATTATCAAATACAAATATGGCTAATGTTATTGCCAGTCCTTTATCTGATCAAACTTATAAGCTTAAAGTTTATGATGCTTTTAATTGTGTCGACAGCATAGATGTTGATATAACTGTTCTTAGCTTACCAAATGTGCAGCTTAATGCAGTATCAGCAATTTGTATTTACGACACAACTTATATGTGGGCTCAAGGTGCTCAAAGTTATGTTTGGAGCCCGAATATTAATCTTAGCAATTTAAATGGTGATACTATTTATTGCAACCCACAATCTACACAGAAATATTTTGTTCAAGGTACTGATAGCTTAGGATGTATTAATACAGATTCTGCTGTTATTATTGTTAATAATTTACCTAATGTACAGGCAAGTATATTGGATACCGCTATTTGTATTGGAGAAAACACCACTCTAAGTGCTTCTGGAGCAATTTTGTATAATTGGTATCCAAATATTGCACTATCTTCTACAACCACAAATCAAGTTATTACAAGTACGACTACAACTATGTGGTACTACCTAATTGGTACCGATGCAAATGCATGTGTAAATAGTGATTCTGTTGAAGTTGTTGTTAGGCCTAGACCTATATTAAATATTACATCAACTGACAGTGTATTATGCTCAGGTTATCATTTAGGATTAACAGGCCATAGTAATATGAATCCAACAACAATGATTTGGAGTACAGGAGATACCTCTACTATTTCTAGCGACAATCCAACCGCAAATACAACTTATCAACTAAAAGGAATAAACATATATAATTGTGCTGATAGTACAACTATTGATATTCAAGTAAATCCATTCCCTGTATTGCATATTCAGAATGACACAATAATTTGCTTTGGAGACAGTATTTCTGCTCAAACATCATGCAATTTAATGAATTTAACATATCTATGGAGCACCGGCGACACAGTCTTATGTATACCATTCCATCCTACTTATGACTCTACATATACTCTTGTAGCAACAGATTCCATAGGCTGCTCTGACACTATAAATACAACAATACGTGTACAATCAAAAGCGGGTTTAAATTTATCCTCTAACTCAAATCCAATTTGCTCAGGATCATTGCTTACTTTAACGGCAAATACTATTTATCCAATGTCTAATTATCAGTGGAATATAGGAAATTCAACAATGTCAAACAATTATTATCCAACAACTAATTCTAGTTTTAATGTAATTGCCACAGACAGTATAGGTTGTACATATCACGATAGTATATACATCCAGGTAAACCCTATTCCTGTTCTACAAGTTAGTTCACAGCCCGGATTTATTTGTATTGGAGATACAGCTCAACTAAGTATAAGTTCCTCTGTAAATCCAATAAATATATTCTGGAGCAATACAGGGCAAACTAGTCAAACCATTAGTGTAAATCCAACACAAACTACAACATATAATATATTAGGTTCAGATAGTATAGGATGTGCAGATACTACTTCAATAACATTAACGGTATATGATTTACCTGTATTGCAGATGAATCCTAACCCAGCAGAAATATGTTTCGGGGATTCTATTTACTTACAAACTATTAGTAATCATACTATAACAAGTTATATTTGGAATGATAATACTCAGCAAGCAAATAATTGGGTAAATCCAACTTCTACAAGTACATTTTCAGTAACAGCAACAGACAATCATGGCTGTATTAATGACACGCAGAAAGTTGTAGTTGTTCATCCAAATCCTGTTATTCAGATTTCTCCTACAACGGATACAATTTGTAGTTATGATAGTACTCAATTGACAATCAGTACTAATATACCCGCTCAAAATATTTTATGGAGTGATGGGAACACACATTATAATCCATATTTCAGTCCAATGACAAGTACTTATTATTCAACAATATTAACTGATACTAATGGATGTTTTGGATATGACACAGCATTTATATATGTAATACAACGACCAACAGCTACATTTACTGCTCAATCACCGATTTGTAGTATTGATAGTTCAAAGATTCGGTATTTAGGAAATGCAAGCTCCAACGCAGCTGTTAATTGGGATTTTGGAACTGCTAACAGTGTTTCCGGTAGCGGTTTGGCAGATCACTATGCAAGATGGAATAAATCAGGAATATATAAAATCACTTTAGATGTAACAGAAAATGGCTGTACCAGTTTTCCAGACACATCTTTTGTTACCGTATTTGATAGCCCTGAAGTTGAAATATCAGCAATAGATACAAGTGTTTGTGATTCTTTTGCAGTTAATTTTACAGGATTACCATCAGGAATGAGTTCGTATTTATGGAATTTTGGTGACCCATTAGCTCTGGGAGCCGATACTTCTAATTTGCAAAATCCAAGCTATACTTATCATTCTGGAGGAAGCTATGGTGTTAGTTTAAACGTTGTTAGTCCGGAAGGATGCCCGGGATACTTATATATAAACTCTATGATTGACGTTCATCCTTTGCCAATTGCGGATTTTATAGTTAGTCCACAAGTTTCATATTCTAATAATCCTATAGTACACTTCTATGATAAATCAAGTAATGATGTTATATATTGGGAATGGGATTTTGGAAATCCACAGAGTGGTATTTATAATTATTCAAATAACGCAAATCCATATCATATATATCAGACCAAAGGAACTTTCTTCACACAATTAGTAGTGAAGAATCAATGGGGCTGCTCTGATACGTCTTATAATCAAGTAATTATAGAAAATGGTCCAACTTTTTATATTCCAGATGCATTTACGCCTAATGGTGACGGTCTTAATGATAATTTTATTCCTATAGGAACTGACTTTATTGAAGATTCTTATGAGATATATATTTTTGACAGGTGGGGCAGTAAAGTATTTGAATCACATGATTACAATCATCAATGGGACGGTAAGCATTATAAAAAAGGGCAAGAATTACCTGATGGCGTATATTCATATATAATTTACGTTACAGATATTCATGATGTCAAAAGAAAATTTGTTGGAAGTATTGTAATGTTTAGATAGATATTTTTTTATTAAGAATGATATTAGTAATAGGAAGAGTTCTTCCCAATTATGTAAATGTTTATAAAGCTCAAAATTCAACTAATTATTATTCAAAAAAGTTTTGCTAAGCCTATTAATGGGAATAATTACAGCAATCATAGAAACACTTAATACAACAGCCAAAACAGCAAGCAAATCCATACCTCTAAGTTCCACAGGAAATGAATCAACAATGAAGGAACCTTGCATAGGGACAAAGTGAAACGTATCTTGCAGAAAAACAAATATTGACCCTAAAACAAGTCCCAACAAAGCACCACTGAGCGTTACAAGAAAACCTTCATAAAGGAATATCCTCTTTATCATCCGGTTTGTTGCTCCCATAAAGCTAAGGTTAAAAATATCATCTTGCTTATCAATAATTAAAACACTCAATGCACCTACTAAGTTGAAGGTGGCAATAAATAATATAAAAGAAAGAATCATAAAGCTACTCCATTTTTCAGACTTCATAATATTATACATAATAGCATTCTGTTGCTTTCTGTTTTTCACAGAGTATTCCTTTCCTAGCAGATCTTGCAATTTTGATTGTAATTTATCAGTAGAGTAATCATTATTTGTTGCAATAACAATTGAAGTATATTTATTGGTAAGCCCCATTAATTTTTGGACAAAATCAAGAGAGCAGATTACTAATTTATCATCCAATTCCTGTTGAATACCAAAAACGCCATAAGGAAGTGCATTTTCAATATTAACAGCATTAAGAGGGTTTAAAATAGGGTCTACATCTATTTTAGGAAAATAAAAATGAATGGGATTATCAAAATCATTTAGGTGAATCTGCAAACGAGAGGCCACGCCATTACCAAGCACAGCATATTGATGATTATTGCTTTTAAGTAAAAATACTCCATCAATAATTTTACTTTCTATTTGCGTTGTTCTCTTATAATTATCATCTACACCTCTAACTAATGCAATAAACTCTCTGGGATTTTCATCTTCCAATGCAGGGAAATATTTCAATAATACATTATCTTCCAGAACTTTGCTTAAATATTTTACTTCTTTATACTCTTTAATAGTTTCAAAAGGAAAACTATCCTGTGTAATATATTTATTATTAATAGGTTTAATTACTAAATCAGAACTAACAGACTGTTCCATAGAACCTACGAGAGTTTCAAGCCCATTGAAAACCGACATAATTATTATCAGCGCCATAGTTCCAACAGCTACAAGTCCCACAGAAATAGCAGTAATAATATTAATGGCATTATGAGATTTCTTAGCAATCAAATACCGCCTTGAAATATAAAACGCAAGATTCATAATTAATAATTTGGCGTAAAAGTAAACAAATAGAAGATATTTACACCTATAAAATATTAACTTTCATAATTCACTTAAAATAATACATAATCATAATTAACCATTTAACTGATTAGTCTTCGATATTTCATACAAATTGATTAATCATTTATAAACGCTTAGGTAATAACCAAAAACTGACTAAAGTGAGCAGTATACTTACAAAGTAACAATAAAAAACATTTGAAATTGTTATAAAAGCAATGAACTGATAAAAACAGATATTATGTTAATATTAAAAAGTAATAATAATTATGTATATTGATATTTTTTTGTACTTTAGCGCTCTGATTTTGGAGAGGTGCTCGAGTGGCTGAAGAGGCACGCCTGGAAAGCGTGTAAACGCGAGAAGTGTTTCGAGGGTTCGAATCCCTCTCTCTCCGCAGGAGTAGAATATTATTAAATATTACATATAATTTTGAATTTTAAACATTTATAATTAAATCAATAACCAAGTCATGAAAAAACTTTTTGCGTTACTGACATTAATGGCATTAGTAAGTGTAAGTCCATTAAATCAAACCTATGCTCAAGAGCAATCAGAAGGAGTACAAGTAGAACAAGCTGCAAATGATGCATCAACAGAAATGGTTGATTCAACAGCTGTAGCTAATGATTCAACAGCAACAGCTGCAGATAGCGTTGCCACAGAAGAAACCATTGCAACTCCTGATGATGCGGAACTATTGAAGAAAGATCAAACTTTTCACCAAGTATTAAAAAGATACTTTATAGAAGGTTCAGCAGGTTTTATGTCAACAGTATTATTAGCTTTAATCTTAGGTCTTGCCTTAGTAATAGAGCGTATTATTTATTTAAATCTTGCAACTACCAACACACGTAAGCTTCTTACAGGAGTTGAAGATGCATTGAAAAACGGTGGTGTTGAAGCAGCAAAAGATATTTGCCGTGATACCAGAGGACCTGTGGCAAGTATTTTCTATCAAGGTCTAATGAAATACGATGAAGGCTTAGATGCAATTGAAAAATCAATTGTTGCCTATGGTAGTGTTCAAATGGGTCGTTTAGAAAAAGGATTATCTTGGATTTCTTTATTTATTGCAATAGCGCCAATGCTTGGTTTTATGGGGACAGTTATAGGTATGATTAAAGCTTTTGATAGGATTCAAGAAGCTGGTGATATTAACCCAACAGTAGTTGCCGGTGGTATTAAAGTAGCACTTTTAACAACCGTATTCGGTTTGATAGTTGCGATTATTCTTCAGATTTTCTATAACTACTTATTATCTAAAATTGATAGTTTAGTAAATGATATGGAAGACTCTTCTATTACCTTTATGGATATATTAGCAGAAAACAATAAATAAGAACAAAAATGGATAAGACAATAGTTAACATAACAAAAGTTTTTACTATCATTGTAATGGCTGCAGGTGCAGTATTTACAGGTATTGTAATGGCCAATCAATCTGATATGAAAACAAATATTGACTTAGCTAATAAAATATTAGACCCATTCTTTGGTTTAACTGAGATAGTACTTGGATTAGGAATATTAATTACATTATTATTTGCTTTAGGTCAGTTATTTATGACTCCTAAAGCTGCCATAAGTGCATTAATAGGTGTTGTGCTTTTAGGTGTATTATATTTAATATCTTACCTAAGTGCATCATCAAGTATTGATGCGCCAGTTTATCAAGAGTTTAATATTACAAGTAGTGAGTCAAAACTAATCGGATCACTAATGTATTTAGTGTATATACTTGGAGGATTGTCAATATTGGCAATTATCTATTCTGCAATTAATTCATTTTTATTAAAGAGATAAATTATGGTTCGTGAAACACCCGAAGTAAGTGCTGGATCCACAGCGGACATTGCTTTCCTACTTCTAATCTTTTTTTTGGTAACTACTACTATGGATGTGGATTCGGGAATAGTACGAAAACTGCCACCACCACTACCTAAAGATGCACCAACACCACCTAAGGTAAAGAAACGTAATGTATATACTGTTCTTATAAACTCTCGTGATATGCTTTTGGTAAATGGGAAAGTTGGAAGTTTGGATTATCTACGTAAGGATGTTAAAGAATTTTTAACTCCTCATGTGCCTGACAATCCACAATATCCTGAGACTGAAGAAACAGAATTAGATTTTATTGGTAAATATAATAAATCTAAGGGTATTGTTTCTATGCAAAACGACCGTGGAACATCTTATAAAACTTACATTGCTGTTCAAAATGAGTTAGCAGCAGCTGTAAGAGAGCTGAGAGATGCTTTGTCTAAACAGTATTTTGGAATGGATTTTAAGACACTTCTTGATACTGATAAAGATAAAGCTAAAGCTATTCAAAAAGCTGTTCCTATGGCTATATCAGAAGCTGAACCCGTAAACTTTGGAGGAAATAAATAATGGCTAAATTTAAAAAAGAAGGTAAAAAGAAACTGCCAGCAGTTTCAACAGCATCATTGCCAGATATTATTTTTATGTTATTGTTCTTCTTTATGGTTTCTACTGTTATGCGTGAGGTAACTTTAGTAGTTAAAATCAAAGCACCGGAAGCTTCAGAAGTTCAAAAATTAGAAGACAAGTCTCTTGTGAGTTTTATTTATATTGGAAAACCTACAAGTGCATTAAGAGCAAAATGGGGTGAGGCAGACAGGATTCAGTTAAATGACGCTTTTGCCGAAGTTAATCAGGTTCGTGATTTTATATCTTTAAAAGTTGAGAAAATACCGGAGTATAAACGTAAAAAACATATTGTTTCAATGAAAGTTGATGAAAACTCAAAAATGGGTATTGTAACTGATGTAAAACAAGAATTACGTAAAGCTAATGCACTAAAAATAAATTATTCTACTCGCAAAATGGCTGTAGAAGAAAAATAGATTTTAGATAGATATTTATAGAAGGCTTCCTAATTGGAGGCCTTTTTTTTTACCATAAATTTATTTATAAAGCAATAATAAATAATTATCTTTAGAAGGAAAGAGTTTATATTATATATTTATTATAAGTATCGGGACTAAAGCATGTAAAACAAAACATAGCATCATTATGGTAGGCTTTTGATTAGCCAACAATATTTCCATTTTAGTTTTGTGTAGATGCTAAGTGTCAAAACATGGCGATATATTCTTATTCTTCAGAGATTTAGCAATGAAGTAAATACAAAGATTAAAGAAAAAGTAAATAGAAAGATAATTTATCATTGATTGGAATTTACTTTTTACCTGTTGCGTTTAATAGGTTTGAAAAGTATATCAATAATAATAATTAATAAGCTGCTTACTAAGGTGTTAAGCAAAACTCTCAACAAAGTGTATCCAAACTCATCAAAACTAAAGGCTTCTACAAAA
Organism: Bacteroidales bacterium; assembly: GCA_027064095.1. Taxonomy (GTDB): domain Bacteria; phylum Bacteroidota; class Bacteroidia; order Bacteroidales; family UBA1556; genus UBA6267. The sequence goes on from JAMOQI010000050.1 coordinate 8,050, forward strand.
AAGAAAAACAAATGATGACTAAATATTAAGAAAAAAGTATAAGTGATAAACCAAATATAGCCCAAATCGTTAATTCCCGGCATTATACCAGCCTCATAATTCTTGCTAGAATTTATCAAACGGAATGACACAGGGCGCATATAGGCCATAAAAACTAAAGCAGATGTATGTAAACCAATACTTGCCGTAAAAAGATCAATTATAATTCCCATAATAAAGGCAAGCAATAATGACAAATTTTTATTTGTTTCGAAAGGTAAGAGAAGAATATAAAGAGGATAAACCATTGGATTTAGCCAACCTCCAAGATTAATTTTATTGAAAATAAAAATTTGCGCCAATATTAAGACAATAAAACGAATTAAATTTTGGTATAATATTTTAGAATTCACTTTTAGCCTCCTTTACCTTTTTTAATTCTTCACTAAGAATGTTGTCAACTATATATACATGGCTTAACTTATTATAATCAACGCTAAATTTAAAGCTTATATCATAAAAATTATTTCCTTTTTCAAGGTTAATTTCATCAATATAACCTATTGGAAGCCCAGGTGGGAAAATGGTAGAATTGCCACTAGTAACTAAGGTGTCGCCCTCAACAACAGTGGCGTGAGATGGAATATTTTTTAATTTACAATGAGTATAATCTCCTCCTTGCCAATATGTTGTGCCAGTATAGCCATTAGAAACTATCTTTGCATCAATAGCCGATTTTTTGTGCAATATTGAAATAACTGTGCAAAAATGCTCAGATACACTATTAACGATTCCTACAATACCATTTGACGATATTACTCCCATTTCTGTTCTTATTCCATCAATTTTACCTTTATTTAGAATCAAATAATTATTTCTATTCTGAAAGCTATTGGATATAATTCTAGCTTCCTTGAAGGAATAAAATTGATGTTTAATACTATCCATATAGATATTAAAAGTATCATTCGACCACAAATTAGACTCTTTAAGTTTGGAACGTAATAAGGCATTTTCTTTGGTCAATTTTTTATTTTCACTTTTAAGGTTCAGATAATCAGCAGTGTTGGAAGAGAATGATAGGATACTTGAAGTAATACTATTAGAAGCACTGATGATAGATGAGCGCTGATATGAATTATTGGAGATAATAAGCAGGAAAGCAATAGTTTCCAAAAGTAGAAATAAGAAAAAGAAAGAGTTTTTAATTAAAAAAAGTATCAGATTCTTCATTCTATTTTATTGTGTTAAATGTATTTCAATAATAAAAACCTTACTTAATAAGGAAGGTAAATTTCTCAAAATTCTTTAATGCAATTCCAGTACCTCTAGCAACGGCACGTAATGGGTCTTCTGCAATATGAACTGGTAATTTAGTTCTCAAATGAATACGTTTGTCCAATCCACGTAACAGCGAACCTCCACCGGCTAGATATATACCTGTTCTAAAAATATCAGCTGATAATTCAGGAGGAGTATTTTCAAGAGCATTAAGGACAGCAGCTTCAATTTTTGAAATAGATTTATCAAGAGCACTCGCAATTTCAACATAATTCACTAAAATTTCCTTAGGAATACCTGTAAGCATATCTCTACCATGAACAGCATAATCCTCAGGTGGATTTTCTATGTCAGTCATAGCAGCACCAACTTCTATCTTTATTCTTTCACCAGTACGCTCACCAATATTAATATTATGATGTTTACGCATATATTCTACAATATCTTCAGTAAAATCATCACCGGCAATTCTAATGGAAGTATTATTTACGATACCACCAAGGGCAATAACAGCAATTTCGGAAGTACCACCTCCAATATCCACTATCATATTTCCTGTAGGCTCAAGAACATCTATTCCGATTCCAATTGCTGCTGCCATAGGTTCATGAATTAGACGAACATCTTTTGCTCCTGCTTGCTCTGCAGAATCTCTTACAGCACGTTCTTCTACTTCAGTAATTCCTGAAGGAATACAAACAACCATTTTTAAACTTGGAGGGAAAAGAGTTTTTTTAGGTGATATCATTTTAATCATCTCTCTAATCATATATTCTGCAGCTTGAAAATTCGCAATTACACCATCGCGTAGTGGTCTGATAGTCATTATATTTTGATGAGTTTTACCATGCATCATTAAAGCCTTCTTTCCTACTGCTATTATTTTTTCTGTTTTACGATCTATAGCCACAATAGATGGCTCATCAACAACAACTTTGTCGTTATAAATAACAATAGTGTTGGCTGTTCCCAAATCTATAGCTACCTCTTTATTTAAGAATGAAAATAATCCCATATTATATTGTAAATTAAAATATTAGTGTTTAAAATGACGAACTCCGGTAAATACCATTGCCATACCGTTTTCGTTACAGAAATTGATAGAATCCTGATCTTTCCTAGAACCGCCGGGTTGGATAACGGCATTTATGCCAAAAGAGTGTGCTAGTCTTACATTATCTGCAAAAGGAAAAAAAGCATCGCTTGCTAATACAGCTCCAGCGATAGTTTTATTAAAATTACCGGCTTTCTCTATAGCTTGTTTAAAAGCATCAACACGTGATGTTTCACCAACTCCACTTGCTATTAACTGCTTGTCTCTAACAATTACCATTGCATTGCTTTTAGTATGCTTCACAACTTTATTTGCAAAAATAAGATCGGTATATTCTGATTCTGTTGGAGCTACTTTAGTCATTAATGTCATATCCTCAATACTTTCAACATTATTGTCAAAGTCTTGAACTAAATATCCATTTAATGCCGTGCGAATAGACTTACTTGTAAACTTAGAACTTTTAAGTCTTAACAATATTCTAGTCTTTTTCTTTTTTAACATCTCTAAAGCCTCAATATCAAATTCTGGAGCGATAAGTACTTCATAAAACAATTTATCAATTTCCTTTGCAGTGGTTAAATCAATATTCCTATTACAAATAAGAACTCCTCCAAAAGCTGATACAGGATCTCCGGCTAAAGCTGCCTTCCATGAATCTAAAACAGTATCACGACTTGCTATTCCACATGCATTATTATGCTTCATAACTACAAAAGTAGTTTCATTAAAATCGTGAATTAATCTGATAGCTGCATCAATATCAAGGATATTATTATATGATATTTCCTTACCATTAAGCTGCTCTACTACTTCTTCTAAATTACCGTAAAAATATCCAGTTTGATGAGGATTTTCACCGTAACGTAACACTTTTACAGCATCTTCACTCAATCGAAGATTAGTAGACTCATTATTATTAAAATAATTAAAAATAGCAGTATCATAATTAGAGCTAACGGCAAATGCTTTGGCAGCAAAGTATTTCCTGTCTTCCTTGTTCGTTAATCCTTCTTTATCTTTAAGAAGCTGTAAAAATTCAGGGTATAAATCAGAAGATGGTAAAATAACTACATCATTAAAGTTCTTTGCAGCAGCACGAATAAGAGAAATTCCTCCAATATCTATTTTTTCAATTATTGATTTCTCATCAGATGTATTTGCTACAGTCTCCTCAAAAGGATATAAATCTACTATAACTAAATCAAATTGTGGTATTTCAAAACTATCAAGTTGTTGCAAATCTTCTTGCATCTCTCTCCTTGCCAATATTCCACCAAATATTTTTGGATGCAGTGTTTTTACTCTACCTCCAAGAATAGATGGGTAGGTAGTCAAATCTTCTACTTTATGTGCTTTTATACCCAAACTTTCAATATAATTAAAAGTCCCGCCGGTAGAATATAATTCAACATTATTTTCCACTAACCCTTTAAGGATATCTTCCAATCCTTCTTTGTGGAAAACAGAAACCAAAGCATTCTTTATTTTTCTCATAAATTAATGTATGTAGCTGTATATCAATAATATAAAATGCACACTTAATTATCTTGTTCGATTATGCAAGTTTACTAAAAATTTAAAAATAAGAGTAAACGAAATTTACAAAAAAAGAATTAGTTATTAACTTTTTATTAAGTTTTAAGTAGATGCTTTTAAAGTAATCTCGAAATTATAAACAAAAGCTAATAATTCATAAATACCTAATGCAATTGATAGCTATTTATTAGTTGATAAGATCAATATTTATATACTAAAAATCCTAAGATAAAGAATGCATATCTGTTTTGGAGAAATTTATTATTGTTAAAGACTTTGAAATGAAAGAGAGACCTTAGAATAGTTTAATATACTTTTCGAATATATGCTATAATTTACAAAATATTATTCAATATTGTTTCTACTTTTGCAATTTGCATATTAATTATGATAAAATATATCGCCAATACTCTAAATTTAAATTTGTCTTCGGTAGAAGGTTGTATAAATTTGCTAAATCAAGACGCAAGTATTCCTTTTATAGCAAGATACAGAAAAGAGGTGACTTCCGGATTAGATGAAATAGAAATTAGTGCTATCAGAGATGAATATCACAAATATTTAGAATTAGAAAAACGTAAAAAATTTGTTGTTGAAACCATTGCAAGTCAAGGTTTATTAACAGATAAAATCAGAAAATCTATTTCAGCTGTGTCAGACATCTCTGATGTGGAAGATATTTACTTGCCTTTTAAACCAAAGAGAAAAACTAAGGCTAGCATTGCAAAAGAGCGTGGTCTTGAGCCATTGGCTAAGATGATTATTGTTCAAGATATCCCTGATTTTCATTTTAAAGCAGAGAGATTTACTAAACATCCTGATATTGAAAATGCCGACGATGCAATTAGTGGTGCTTTAGATATTATTGCTGAGTGGATAAGTGAAAGACCATTTGTACGTAAGGGTTTGAGAAATATCTGGAAGACCCGTTCAATAATTACTGCTAAGAAAAAGGCTAAAGCTATTGATGAGAATAATAAATATTCTGCATACTATAAATGGGAAGAGAAAAGCTATAAAGCTCCTAGTCATAGAATTTTAGCACTATTTAGAGGAGAAAAGGAAGGTGTATTAAATTTAAAAATTGCCCCGGAAGATTCTACTGGAATTGAATTTGTAACAAATGCTATTCTCAAGAATAACTCTGTTTGCGAAAACGAAATTCATCAAGCATCCAAAGATTCTTATAAAAGGCTTTTATCAAGTTCTCTGGAAACAGAATATAGGAAAGTTCTTAAAGATAAAGCTGATAATAAGGCGATAAATATTTTTGCCGAGAATTTAAAGCAGCTTTTAATGACTCATCCTCTTGGGCAAAGAGTTACATTGGCATTAGACCCGGGTTTTAAGAGTGGTTGCAAGTTGGTAATACTTGATGCTCAGGGCAAATTGCTTCATAATGAAACCATTTACCCTCATCCGCCACAGAATGAAAAGAGCCTGTCTAAAAAGAAACTCAGCAACCTTGTAAACACTTATAAAGTAGAAGCAATAGCAATAGGAAATGGTACCGCAGGAAGAGAAACAGAGGAGTTGGTAAAATCAACCTATTTTGATAGAGATATTATGGCTTTAATGGTGAATGAAAATGGTGCATCGGTATATTCTGCTAGCAAAATTGCCAGAGAAGAGTTTCCGGAATACGATATCACAGTTAGAGGAGCTGTTTCTATTGGTAGAAGACTTCAAGACCCTCTGGCAGAACTTGTTAAGATTGACCCTAAGGCTATAGGTGTGGGACAATACCAACATGATGTTGATCAGAAAAAATTACAGGAGAAACTTACTGAAGTCGTTAGTAGTGTGGTAAATAAAGTAGGTGTAGAGTTAAATACTTCTAGCGCAGAATTGTTGCAGTATGTTGCTGGTGTGGGGCCTCAACTAGCAAAAAAAATTATTGATTACAGAAATGAAAAGGGAGTCATCAAAAGTAGAAATGAATTGCTTAAAATAAGTGGCTTTGGGAAAAAAGCTTTTGAGCAAGCTGCTGGTTTTATAAGAATTAAAGACTCTGAAAACCCTCTCGATAATACTGCCGTACATCCAGAATCATATTCTGTAGTTGAAGCCATGGCGAAGTCTAAAAACATAAATGTTGAACAGCTGATTAATAATAGTGAAGTTTTAAAATCTATTAATCCTGAAAATTTCACTACTGCAAATATCGGATTATTTACCGTTAAGGATATTATTGACGAACTACAAAAACCTAATAGAGACCCGAGAAAGATGGTCGAAATTTTTGAATTTGATAAGAGGGTAAAGAAACCTGGCGATTTAAAAGAAGGTATGATATTGCCGGGTATAATAACTAATATTACTGCATTCGGAGCATTTGTGGATGTTGGTGTTCATCAGGATGGACTTGTACATATAAGTAAACTTACCAAAGCTTTTGTTAGTGATCCCCACGATGTTGTTAAACTCAATCAAAAAGTGAGTGTAAAAGTTGTAAGTGTTGATTTGGAAAAAAAACGGATTCAGTTTAGTATGGTTTTTTAGATAATTAGGAAGCTGGGTTTTTCTTTGTTATGCCAAGTGATTTGTGTTGTTGCAAAAGATGTAAACATTGAAACAAGATTGCATAAAGGTATGGCTATTTTTACAACATAAAATAAATATATATGCTTTCTTGCTGGCACTGCCTAAGAATGTCTATATGCTTCCTTAATACCGGATATATTTTGTAATAATTGCAAAACACTTTCAAGCTGCTGTGTATCATATACTTTCAAGGTTATTTTACCTTGAAATAATTGCCCGTCACTATTAAAATTTATATTTAAAATATGTATTCCCATTTGCTTGCTAATCAATGTGCTGATTTCACTATAGATACCTGTTTTATCAATTCCTGAAATAAAAACATCAGCTCTAAAGTTTTGTCTTGTTTCTTTTTGCTTCCATCGGCAAGGAATAAATCTATATGGATAGCGCGACTTCATATTCTTTGCATTGGGGCAGTTTTTTCTGTGAATACTTATACCTTTAGAAACAGTAACAAAACCAAATATTTTGTCCCCCGGTATTGGGTTACAACATTTAGCCAGATTATAGTTCACATTATCAAGCTGATCGATAATCAAAACATCTTTATTATCATTATCAACTTCATGGTCGAAATCTTTATCCTCGTAGCTTTCACTAATTTCTGTATTAGTTTTATCAACAACTAACAAGTCTTTGTTTTCTTCGGATAAAACTCTTTTTATTAGAGTAACATCAATATTCTCATTATAAATAGCCTTATATAAGTCAGTGATACTCTTAAAATTAAAATGATTTGTTAATTTCTCCAATATATCTTGATTATAATCTATCTTCCAATTTTTAAGTCTACGTAAAAGCACTTCTTTACCTTGCTCAGCCTCCCGTTGACCCTGCTCATCAAAAGCTTTTTTAATCCTATTTTTGGCACGTATGGAATTTACAATCGATAACCAATCCAAACTAGGCTTCTGCGATTTTGACGTAAGAATTTGAACTTGGTCACCATTCCTAAGTCTGTATTTCATACTCACATTCTTTCCATTTACAATGCCTCCCACACATTTTAAACCCACATCAGAATGAACAGCAAATGCAAAATCTAAGACTGTAGCACCGATATTAAGTTTCTTAAGGTCACCCTTTGGTGTAAAAGCAAATAAGTCATTTGAAAATTTAGCTGTTCTAAAATCGTCATCTGCAACAATTTGATTTTCCGATTCTAATGCTTTGCGGATATTTGCCAGCCAATAATCAACACTATGTTTAGCTTTACCACCTTTATATCGCCAATGAGCAGCCATTCCATTTTCTGCTTCATCGTCCATTCTTTCGGTTCGTATTTGAACTTCTACCCAATGTTTATCAGGAGTTTGAACAGTAATATGCAATGATTCGTATCCATTATCACGAGGAATACTTATCCAATCACGCAATCTTGCAAGACTGGGTGTATAAAGATTTGTTACTACGGAAAAAGCATGCCAACAATCAGCTTTCTCTTCATTTAACTCACTATCTATTATTATTCTTATAGCCCAAAGATCGAAAACTTTTTCAAAAGGGACATTCTGCTTTTTCATTTTTGCATAAATAGACTGAATGCTTTTTGTACGACCTTTAATACGAAATCTCATTCCGCGCTCTTTTAAATCTTTTCTTATGGGCTCAATAAACGCATCAATAATCTTTTGTCGTGAAGTTGAGCTTTCTTTAAGTTTTTGTTTTATAGAATAATATACTTCCGGTTCTTCAAAAGACAATACCAAATCCTCCATGCTTGATTTTATTCTATAAAAACCAAGTCTATGAGCTATAGGAATATAAACGTATTTTGATAAATCTAACACACTCCTCTTTAGATTTTCATCATTTATACTTTTATAAAATCTAAGTAGTAGAATATTCTCCGCCAGACTAATTAGTACCGACCTTAAATCACCTCCAACATTTAAAAGCATACTTCTATAATCATCAGCTTGCTGACTAATATTATTTGTAGGTAATTTTTTTACTGCAAGAAATTCATCAGAAATTAGCTCTATCTCTTTTGATTGCATATCAATTTTATCATCAAAGAAATACTTATAAATACCCAATGATGCTCCAAGGATACTTGAAGAATATGTCTTCAATTCCTTACTTAATATATTTATCACTCTTAAAACATACTGATGACTATTAATACCCGATATAGGAGTATCAATAACTTCTCGTCTGTACCATGCCTGTACTATTCTCTTAACGTATGACTCTTGTCCTTCCGCATTTTCAAGCTTACTTAAAAAATCTAAATAATTAGTTTTCAATCCATTACATATTTATCTATAATCTTACAAAGATACATTTTTTTGCCTTTTATATCTGATAATAAATTACTTTTGGCACTCTAAAATAAGACGTATATCTTGAAAACATTTATAAGGAATTATATACAGTGGATTTTACTTTTTAGCTTAGTAATTATTTGGGGAAGCTCATTTATTTTAATGAAGCGAACTCTTGATTTTTATTCTAATAATGCACTTGGTGCAATGCGAATTGTATTTGCAGGTATGGTGTTATTACCTTTTGTTTTTACCAGATTTCGCAAACTATCAAGAAAACAATGGTTTTGGATTATCATTGTAGGCCTTATTGGAAACACATTTCCTGCCTTTTTGTTTGCAAAAGCACAAACAGGTATTGATAGTTCTCTGGCAGGTATTCTAAACTCAACAACACCTATGTTTACATTAATTGTTGGTTTAGCATTTTATAAACTTAAAGCACACTGGACCAATTATGTGGGTATTCTTGTTGGGTTTATTGGTGCTTTAATGATAATAATTGCTAAAAATGGTGGAATTATTGATTTTAATATTCAATATTCGTTATACGTAGTTTTGGCAACAATATTTTATGCCTTTAATTTGAATGTAATTAAATATAATCTTTCAGATACCGATCCTTACACTATTGCAATAGTTAGCTATAGTGTTGTGGTTATACCTGCAATAATATATTTATTTGGTGGTACTGATTTTTTAATAAGCCTAAAGCAAGAAGGCGCTAAGTTTGCATTGATTTATCCTGCCATTCTTGGTATTTTTGGTTCAGCATTAGCAATTGTTATTTTCAATAATTTAATAAAAATATCAGGTGTATTATTTTCTGCATCTGTAACATACCTTATCCCAATAGTTGCTAGCATTATAGGTTTTATAGATGGAGAAATATTTAAACCTATTTATTTATTTTGGATATTACTAATTCTTTTCGGTGTTTTTTTAGTAAATAAAAAACCAAAGTAATATAATCCTAATCCTTTCTGCTAATCTATATTTACTTTTATCTATTATTTTGACCTAACCCTTATTGTTTTCTATTTTAACCCGGATTATTCACAAATAATTCTGACAATTAAGTAAAACTAATAAATTTAGATATTTTTCAAATACCCAAATTTGAGTTCTTCTAAATCAGTCAGTTCTGAACTTGTTTCGAGAGGGTTTTCTCATATTGCACCCCGCTATTAATTACTTATTCATAAAAAAAGCAAAGCGAATTGTATGAATAATGCGGGTTAAATTAATTCCTTCTTCCTCTGTTTGGTTTTTAATTAATATAATAATTTGTAGATAATTATTTATAAATATCACATTATCAAATTATTTACTATTTTTGGTCAATATTAATAATTGGAATAATATGCACATATTAAAATTAATAATTGTAATAATATTGTTATCTGCAACATTTTGTAATCCGGCTTATTCGCAAGAATTTTTAGATAATCTACCAAAAGACAAAAAAATATCAGAACTTACTCTATACGACTATCGTCAGGCTTTTGACTCGTATTGGCAAGAGTATAATGTTGTAAATGGATATTACATCGATAAAACCGGAAAAAAACAAAAGGCAGCCTATTGGAAGCAGTTCAACAGATGGTATTATGACATGGAAAAAAGAGTAAATATTGAAACAGGAGCTTTTCCAAACACTTCTGCTGCAGAACAATATAGTATATGGCTTAAGAATAATCCTCAAAATAATAGTAATAATCAAGGTTTTACATCTGGCCCATTATATGCATCTTTATGGACCTCCGTTGGCCCAAATAGTAGTGGTGGAGGATATTCCGGAACCGGAAGATTAAATTGTGTTGCTTTCCATCCCGGTGATAATAATATTTTTTGGGTTGGTTCTCCTTCAGGAGGTCTTTGGGTAACAACAAATGGAGGTGCAAATTGGACTCCTCTTACCGATAATAACGCAGTACTTGGCGTTAGTGATATTGGAATACCCTCAGATTATGCTTCAACTTCAACTATATATATTGCTACCGGAGATAGAGATGGCGGTTCTATGTGGTCATTAGGGGGAGGTCAAAGTAATGATAATAATAGTATTGGTGTGTTAAAATCAACTGATGGTGGAAGTACTTGGTCAACTACAGGGCTAACTTATACTGTCTCTCAGAGAAAAATATTATCAAAGATATTAGTACATCCAAGTTCAACATCTACCTTATATGTTGCAGGGACTGATGGAATTCTAAAATCTACTGATGGTGGAACTAATTGGACCAATATTTATAATAGTAAAGCTGTTTTTGATATTGAATTTAAACCCGGTGACCCAACAGTTTTATATGCTTCTACCAATGATTATAGTGGAACTCCTTTAATTCTAAAATCTACTAATAGTGGAAGTACTTGGTCTAGCTCCACAATATCTTTAAGTACAAACGAAAGAAGAATAGAATTAGCTGTTTCTTCTGCTAATAGTTCATACGTTTATGCTGTTGTAACAACTAGGAGTGGTGGATTAAAAGGCATTTATAAATCTACAGATAGTGGTTCTACATTTTCGCAAACATATGATGGTACTGCAACTAACCATAATTTGCTAAGCAATTATACCGATGGTAGTGGAGGAACATCAGGACAAGGAAATTATGATTTATCACTTGCTGTTTCTAATTCCAATATTGATGAAGTTTATGTTGCAGGAATAATTACCCATAAATCAACTGATGGAGGGAGTAGTTGGAATGCTGTAAACTGCTGGACGTCAAGTAGTACATATAATAAAAACTCATCACCGGTAGTTCATGCTGATCATCATATGCTAAAGATTAGAAGCTCCGATGGTAGCCTTTTTGAAGTCAATGATGGTGGAATTTATAAAACTACTAATAGTGGAAGTTCGTGGACTCATTTAACAGGAGATTTAGTTATCAGTCAACTTTATAGACTTTCTGTTGCGCAAACAACTACAAATGAAGTGCTTGCAGGGCTTCAGGATAATGGTACAAAATTATATAGTAGCAGCTCATGGACAGATGTTAAAGGTGGAGATGGAATGGACTGCCAAATAGATCCTAATAATGTAAATACTCAATATGGTGCCTATGTTTATGGGCAAATTACGAGAACAACAAATCATTGGAGTTCAACAACAGATATTGAGCCATCTGCTGCAGGTAATGGATGGTGGATGACGCCATATGTTATTGACCCAAATAATAACAATACTCTTTATGCAGGTTATGCAGATTTATATAAGACTACAGACCAAGGAAATAACTGGAGTAAGATTTCAAGTGTAAATACAACAAATATCTACGGAACAGGAGATATCAGAGCTATTGCTATAGCTCCTTCCAACTCCAATTACATTTATATGTCTGACCCAAATACAATTTGGTCAACAACAAATGGAGGAAGTTCATGGACAGATATAACTGGTTCTTTGCCTGTTTCAACAAATTCTATTACATATATTGCAGTTAAATCCAATGACCCTAACACTGTTTGGGTTACCTTTGGTGGTTACGATTCTGACAGAATATATGAAAGTACAAATGGTGGAACTAGCTGGACAAACATCTCTACAGGTTTACCTAGCCTTCCAGTAATGTGTGTTATAGAGAATACTTTAAACTCAAGCAATACTGAACTTTATGTAGGAACTGATGTAGGAATATATCTTAAAACAGGTAGTAATAACTGGACAGGCTATAATACCGGCTTACCTAATGTTGTGGTGAATGATCTAGACATTTATTATGACAGTTCAACACCGTCAAATTCCAGATTATATGCAGGAACATCAGGTCGTGGCGTATGGATGAGTCCTTTAAATTCAACAGGGTGTACAGCACCAACTACACAAGCTACTAATTTTTCCAGTTCAAATTTAGCAACTACTTCCATGGATATATCATGGACACGCGGTAATGGTAATAAAGTAATTGTATTGGCTCATGAAAATGCGGTTGTTGATTCCGATCCTGTTTCAGGAACTTCTTATACTGCTAACGCTAGTTTTGGCACCGGAGATCAAATTGGAACAGGAAATTATGTTGTTTATGATGGTACAGGAACAAGTGTTTCTATTACTAACCTTACTTCAGGTGCCACTATGAATTATGCTTTATATGAGTATAACACTGTTGACAATTGTTATTTGATACCAGCATTAACTGGAAGTGCAACAACTTTAGGACCACCTACTGTTACAACTACTGCTGCCACATCAATATCATCATCGGGTGCTACAAGTGGAGGAAATGTCACTTCTATAAATGGTTCGAGTTTAACTCATAAGGGTGTTTGTTGGAGTATATCAGCAAATCCCACCATTGCTGATAACAAAACAGATGATATAACCTCAGGCACAGGAACGGGCAGTTATACAAGCTCGATAACAGGATTATCAGCATCAACACAGTATCATGTTAGAGCTTATGCAACAAACTCAAGCGGAACATCTTACGGAAGTGATGAAACATTTACAACTGCTTGTGGTGTTATAACAACATATCCCTATACTCAAGATTTTGACTCATGGACAACTTCTTCACCGGCATACTCATGTACTGCTGATGGCTCGGTTAGTTTAAGCAATTGTTGGTCAAATGTAGCCGGTGACGACATTGATTGGGATATTTATAGTGGAGCTACAGGCTCAAGCGATACAGGTCCAACAACAGGAAATGGCGGCTCAGGTAATTATTTATATACTGAATCGTCTTCTTGTTATAATAGCACTGGATATATTATAACTACAAATTTTGATTTAACAGCTGTTACTAACCCACAATTAAGCTTTTATTATCATATGTATGGTGCAGATATGGGAACTTTATCAGTTCAAATTTCTACTGATGGAGGATCTACATGGTCATCAGATATTTGGATTTTATCAGGAGATCAAGGAAATTCGTGGCAACAAGCTATTATTTCTATTGGTGCATATTCAACATCTACAAATGCTGTAATAAGATTTAAGGCAATTACAGGCACTAATTATACTTCGGATATTGCTATTGATGATTTTAAAATAGAAACTGGACCTACATGTCCAAATCCGAGTTCTCAAACAGAAACAAGTATTACTTTGACTTCAGCTAAGTTGGAGTGGACAGAAAATGGAGGCACTTCTACTTGGGAAATTGAATATGGTCCCACAGGTTTTAGTCAAGGTTCAGGAACAACTATTTCTACCTCGTCAAATCCTTATTCATTAACAGGACTCTCTGGTTCTACAGGTTACGATTGGTATGTTCGGTCAAATTGTGGTGGAGGAGATTATAGTTCGTGGGTAGGACCTTCGTCATTTGTGACTTCTTGTGGGGGAATAATCAGTGTTTTCCCATATTCAGAAAGTTTTGAAAGCAGTACTTGTTGGCAACAAACTGATGTTGCAGATACTGAAGGAGAATGGGGTATTAATACAGGAACTGTTCATCCTTCTGGTACAGCAGCTCAGGATGGAAGCAAATTAGCATACTTCAATAGCTATACTTCAAGTTTAGGTAGTCAAACCAGATTGCTTAGTCCTGATTTCGATATTTCTTCATTAAATAGTCCAATGTTATCATTCTGGCTATATCATGAAACAGGGTATAGCAGTAAGGACGATCGTATTCAGCCTCAAATTTATAGCAGCAGTTCATGGTCGAATGTTGGCTCATCAGTATCAAGATATGATGGCACTACCGGATGGTCAAGATACACTGTTGATATATCGGCATATACCGATACTATTAAAGTTGGTTTTTTAGCAACAAGTGAATATGGTAATGATATTCATATTGATAATACTAAAGTATTTGATGCAGAGAAAAAGACCAATGGTAATATAACAAAATGTTCTCCTTATTTTGTAAGAGATGGAGGAACTGGGAATTTATATTTTTATGATGAATATACATTTTCAGTAGAAATATCAGGAGATTATGATATAACTGCAGACTGGACAACAGGGACTTCTTTTGATGGCTATCTGTATCTCTATAGCCCCAGCTTTGACCCTAATAGCCCTGCAACTAATCTTATAAATTCAAATGATGATTTTGGAACTAGTGATTACTCTAAAATAGCAAGTGAAGCTTTAACAGCTTCAACAAATTATATTGTAGTTGCAACAACAAAATCAGCCAACGATATAGGTAGTGGTTTTAGCATAAGTGTTAAAGGAAATTCTATTATCACAGCAAATTCAACAACAGATTATAATGGTATTCCTGGTGGAGTGGCACATATTGTTCCTAGTACTGACGGAATAATAAGAACATCTGATTATGAGTGTGATGATAATAATGACTGGACACATTATTATGATGATAATGGAACTACTTCAGATTATTCTGATGATAATATTTTACTTTCTGTTAAGAAGAACTCCAATACTTTTGGAATCACAAGTGTTACTTTAGCAGGAAGTTCGGGGGCCTCCGAGATATTAGAATCAGCAGCTCCCTATGTGAGCTCTTTTGGAGGTTGGTTTGTCTTTAATAGATATTGGGAGCTTAGTCCAACTACACAACCTATTACTGATGTTAATGTAAGATATTATTATACTTCAACAGATTTTTCTGATTTGAATACAGCCTTATCAAATGATGGAAGAAGTACAATCTCTAACCAAACTGATTTGTCATTCTTAAAAATTAATGACCTCACATCATCAGGTTACGATCCTAATCCTGTAAATGGACAATTAGGAATTCCTAAAGCCGAAACATATAATGCTGACGGAGCATGGATGTACGGTAATGGAGCAACAGCGGCCACCAATCGTTGGGCTTTGGGAAGCTATAATTCTAGTTATTACGCTGAATTTGTCGTTGCACATTTTAGCGGAGGAGGAGGTGGTGCTGCCGGAAACTCTAATGATGGTAGTTTGCCTGTAGAATTAATAAACTTTGTAGGTTATGCTTATGGTGATGTAAATATATTAGAGTGGAAAACGGCATCAGAATTAAATGCTGACTATTTTATAATAGAAAGAAAAAATACTGATGATGAAACTATTGAAAGTATTGGAAATATTAAAGCTTATGGAAATAGCAACACTATTAATAAATATTCATTAACCGATAGTAGGCCAATAGATGAAGCATATTATAGACTTATAAATATTGATTATGATGGAGCTAAGAAAGTGGGTAATTGGATATTGGTTAAGCGTAATACTGACAAATTAAAACTGCTAAATATATATCCTAATCCAACTACAAATAATTTGAACTTAGAAATTAGTAATCCTTATAATTCTAATATAATAATTGAAATAAGAGATGTAGTTGGTAGGGTAATTAAGACTTTTGATTACAAGGCTGTACAAGGTCTTAATAAAATGGAATTGAAACTTTATGAACTCCAAGCCGGTACATATTATCTGTCGATTGATAATAATACAGAAAGAATAGTACATATTATTTTTAAGGAATAATTCTAACCCTATTTATTCATAAAATTCTACTCGCTTTTATTTGAATAATGCGGGTTATCACTATTAATTTCCTACCTTTGCAGCCATGATTACAACTGTATTAGGTAAAAATATTCACTATCAAATTATTGATAGTAAGCTTATTGGAGAAGGTAAACCCTTATTGGTTTTCCTTCACGAAGGTTTGGGGAGTATTCCACAGTGGAAAGATTTTCCTCGCAAGCTAAGTGATAAATTGCAACTGCCTGCTTTAGTTTATGAACGAATTGGATATGGTCAATCTGACTATTGGCTTGGAAATATTAGTGATAAATTTCTACATTTCGAAGCTTTAATAATGCTACCGGAATTGTTACAAAGCCTGAGAATTGACAACAAAATAATTATTTTTGGCCATAGTGATGGTGGAACCATTGGTCTAATTCAATGTTCTCAACCAATGCCTCAGTTATTGGGAGCTATAATTGAAGCACCACATGTTATCTTTGAACAACATTCCATTAATGGTATAGCAAAAGCTAGAACTATGCTCAATAAAAAAGAGCTAATTCGTGTTATGGACAGATACCATAATGAAAGAGCTGCTAAGCTTATAGATGATTGGACTTCGTACTGGTTGAATGCCGACCCTAAAGTTTGGGAAGTCGGTGATGAGTTAAAGAAAATCAATATACCTTTGTTACTTATCCAGGGTGATAATGATGAATTTGGCACTTATAAGCAAATCGATATTATTGCTAATGAAGTTAATAGTAATATTGTAGAAATAGCAAAATTACTTGATTGTGGTCATATTCCACATCTTCAGCAAATGGATAAAGTACTTGAGTTAACTGATGATTTTATTAAGAATTTATAATTAGTATATGGAATTAATAGATAAATATTTTCCTGATATTTCAAATAAGCAAAAGAAACTTTTTGATAAGCTTCCTTTACTTTATGAAGAATGGAATTCTCAAATAAATGTTATCTCTCGCAAGGATATGGAATTCTTTGTAGAACGTCATTTGCTCCACTCACTTGCAATTGCCAAAGTGATAAACTTTAAGAACGGCACCGAAATATTGGATATTGGTACTGGCGGTGGATTCCCCGGCATCCCATTGGCAATTTTATTTCCTCAATGCGATTTTCATCTTGTTGATAGTATTGGAAAAAAAATTAAAGTTGTAGATGACGTTGCAAAAAGACTAAATCTTAAAAACGTAAATGTTGAGAATATTCGTGCAGAGAAATTAAATAACAGCTACGATTTTATAGTAAGTAGAGCCGTTACTAATCTACCAAAGTTTATTGGTTGGACTAGAAATATGATTAAAAAGAAAAAAGGTTTTAATGATTTACCAAATGGAATTTTATATTTAAAAGGAGGTGATTTCCAGTCTGAACTTGATGAAATTAAAAAGAAACCAAGAATCTTTCCTATTTCTAATTATTATGATGAGGAATTTTTTAATACAAAAGTTGTTGTTCATTTAAAAGGGTAAAATATAATGCCAAAACCATTAGCTGAGTCTCTGCGACCACGAAATTTAGATGATTATTTGGGCCAACAGCATATTGTGGGCAAAGGAGCAATTTTGCGGCTTGCAATAGAGAGTGGGAATATACCTTCTATGATATTATGGGGACCTCCTGGTGTTGGGAAAACTACTTTAGCAAATATTATTGCAGAAAAAATGGATATGAATTTTTTTGCACTAAGTGCAATTAATTCAGGTGTCAAGGAAGTAAGACAGGTTATAAATCAAGCTAAAATGTCTTTAGGACAAGCAATTCTTTTTATTGATGAAATTCATAGATTTAGCAAATCACAACAAGATTCACTTCTTGGTGCTGTGGAACAAGGAACTGTGAGACTGATAGGAGCTACAACGGAAAATCCATCCTTTGAAATTATTTCACCATTACTTTCGCGTTGCCAGGTATATATTTTACATCATTTAGGAGAGAAAGACCTTGAAAAACTAGTAAGCACAGCTGCAAATGCTATGTCAGAGCGTATAGGCAGAAAGGTAATTGTAAAAGAAAGGGAAGCTCTTTTTAGAATTTCCGGCGGTGATGCACGTAAAATAATCAATGCCATTGAATTAGTAAGTAATAACTTAATGACTCAATTTTCCGGTGATATTATTATTAATGATGATAAAGTAAAATCCATAATTCAACAAAACCTTGCAATATATGATAAATCCGGAGACCAGCACTATGATATTATATCTGCCTTTATAAAATCTATAAGAGGCAGCGATCCAAATGCTGCTGTTTATTACCTTGCCAGAATGATAGAAGGAGGTGAAGATCCAAAGTTTATAGCAAGGAGGTTGCTAATCCTATCATCTGAAGATATTGGAATTGCTAATCCTAATGCACTATTGCTTGCTAATACATGCTATGATGCAGTAAGCAAAATTGGCTGGCCGGAATCTAGAATAATACTTTCGCAAACAGTTATCTATCTTGCCAATTCTGTCAAAAGTAATTCGGCTTATATGGCTATTAATAATGCTCAAGAGCTAGTTGCTAAAACAGGAAATCTATCAGTTCCTCTTTCTCTACGTAATGCAAAATCTAAGCTTATGAAGGAATTTGGATATGGTAACAACTACCAATATGCACATTCTTACGAAGGAAGTTTTATTGATACCGAATTTCTACCGGAGGAAATTAGCGGTACAAAACTATATTATCCGGGAAATAACCCCGCTGAGAATAGAATATCCGAGGAGATAAAAGCAAAATGGAGAGATAAGTATGGTTATTAGTATTACTTAATCATCAGGATTATTTGTAATAATCCGGATTAAAATTAAAGACTTTATGTAATGTATAATTTATATATTTACCTTTGTGCTCAACTAATATATTATCATTAAATGGGAAACACAACTAGTAATTTTTTTGAGTTTATAGGTAAACCTCTAATCACCTATGATAATGTTAGTATAAGTATTTTTATAATAGTTAAAATAGCAATTATACTTATTCTCCTAAAACTAGCTCTTATTGGAATAAAAAAGATAATTAAATCCCAAGCCAAAAAGAAAGACCTTCATGAAGGAGATTTAAATGCTGTATATCAAATAATTAAATATTTACTTGTTGCTATTGTAATCATTATGATAATGGCAAGTATCGGGCTAAACACTACCGTATTACTAACAAGTTCTGCAGCTTTATTTGTAGGTATCGGGTTTGGATTACAGAACATTTTCAAGGACTTATTAAGTGGTATAATTATTCTTTTCGACAGAGTAATTAGGGTAGGAGATATTGTACAAGTGGGCGATGTTTTGGGAAGAGTAACTAAAGTCCATTTGCGTACTTCCCATCTTATTACACGTGATGATGTAAATATCGTTATTCCTAATTCTAATTTTATAGAAGAAAACGTAACTAACTGGACTTTAGATTATAATTACGTTAGATTGATTATTAATATTGGTGTCGCTTATGGATCTGATACCGAATTGGTAAAAAATATTTTATTAGAAATTGCCAGTAAAAACGATAAAATATTAAATTCGCCAAGCCCGGACGTCGTATTTAAAGATTTTGGTGATAGCTCACTTGATTTTCAATTATTAGTTTGGACAAATGAGATTTTTAGACAAGAATTTGTAAAAAGTAATCTTAGATATGCTATCGATCAAGCATTTCGAGAAGCAAATATTAATATTCCATTCCCTCAACGTACTGTTTGGCATATGAAATAGGAAAATAAATTTGAAAAATAGTATGTAATACCAATTTGAAAGCAAAAGTGCCGATATAAATTCTAAATATTTTTTTGTTTAACGAATTTAAAAAAAATAAGCATAGCCTCAGTTACGGTATATTTTTTTAAGGAAGTAAAACATAAAAAGATAACGAATTTTGCGGTAGTTTTGTTTTTAATTTGGTATAAATATTATTAATACTGATAATTTTAACAATCTCATTTTAATCCATAAGACTTATCTTTTATCAATTTACTTTTGTAGTTTTATGGTAATTTATATTACGTCTCTAATTTTTTAATGTTAAATTTGCCGATACAACTATTCTAGATAAGAATGTTATTAATATAACAATTATATAAAGTGATTACAATCTGTTAATTATGAATGATAACAAAAACAATAAATCACTATTTAGTGAATTTGCGAAAGTCGAAAAACAGACATGGATTGACAAATTAAAACTCGACTTAAAGTCTGACGATCCAATGTCAAAACTTCGATGGCATACACCTGATGGCATGGACATAGATGCTTTTTATCGTTTGGAAGATTTGCAAGATATTCCTTTTATAAATAATACTCCTGGAGAAGCTCCCTATGTACGTTCGACTAAAACCAATAACGACTGGCAAATAAATAGAATTATTGATACTGCTGATGTTGAGAATGCCAATAAAATTGCTTTAAAATCTATTTCCAGAGGTGCTAATTCTATCGAATTTAACTGTTCGCAAATTAGGAAAGCAGATAACCTGGCAGCATTGCTAAAAGATATTAATCTTGAAGAAATTGCTATTAGATTCGATAAACCAATGAGTTTTAAAATAATATTAAAACACCTTATAAAATACGTTGAGGAAAATCAAATTGACAAAACAAAGGTTAATTTCGCCTTCAACTGGGATGCTATGGCCTATCGTATGATAAGTGGCAAATATTATCAAACTTTTGATGATAATGTAGACGAACTTAAATCTATAATAGAAGAGGCAGATAAGCATTTTCCAAACTTTAAAGCATTAAGTATTAATGCTCAACATTTTCATAATGGAGGTGCAACCACTGTTCAAGAATTAGCATTTACTATTTCTTCTGCTGTAGAATATGTTGTTAGACTTTTGGAAAAAGAGATATCATTAGAAAGTATTCTTAAACACACACAATTTATTATGGCTATTGGTTCATCATATTTTATGGAAATAGCTAAATTACGTGCACTTCGCATAATGTGGTCGAAGGCGATTTCTGCTTTTGATGAAAAAATGGGACCAAAAGCAAAAGCCTATATTCATGCAATGAGTAGTTTGTGGAATAAGTCAATATTCGACCCATATGTAAATATGCTTCGCACAACAACAGAAACTATGTCGGCAGCACTTGGAGGAGCGGATATAATAAGTGTTTTAGCTTTCGATAAGGTATACAAATACGAAAATGATTTTTCGAGTCGTATAGCTCAAAACCAGCAAATTTTAATTAAAGAAGAAGCTCATTTCAACAAAGTTGTTGACCCTGCAGGTGGTTCTTATTATATTGAAAACCTCACAGCATCTCTAATTAAATATTCATGGGAACTATTTAATAAGGTCGAAGATATTGGTGGTTTTGCCAAAGCTGTAGAAAGTGATTTTGTAAAAAATGAGATTACTATTTCAGCTAATAAATTTTATGAAGCAGCCGCAAAACGGAAATTAAATATCCTAGGGACTAACCAATTTCCTAATCAGCAAGAATTTATGGCTGATGAAATAGAAATACAACCAAAAGAAAAAGCTCCCGGTATAGCATTGGGTAGATTGGCGGAGCAATTTGATAAACTTAGATTACAAACAGAATTATATTTTAAGGAAACAAGAAAAAGACCGAAAGTACTAATTCTTAGTTTTGGAAACCTTGCAATGCGTAAAGCTAGAGCTGGATTTATTTCAAACTTCTTTGCTATAGTAGCTTATGAGAATATTGAAATAGAGAATGTTAAGAATATAGAGGAAGCTTTAAATCTAATAAATAATCATAAAGCAGAAATAACAGTATTTTGTAGTTCTGATGATGAGTACTTTAATTTTATTAATGACCTTAATTCCATACAAAATCTAAAGGAAATAAATACAAAATTTATTATTGCCGGCACTCCACAAGATAATAATAATGAGCTGTCAGAGATTGGTGTCAGTAAATACATTAACATAAAAACAAATGTATTAGAAACGCTATTAGATTTTAATAAAGAATTATTAGTTTAAGATTAATTTTTATGAGACCAGATTTTAAAAATATAGATATTAATTCTGTTGAATCATCGACAAATGAATCACAGAACAAAGATACATGGAAGACTCCGGAACATATTGAGGTAAAGGCAATATATACAGCAAAGGATTTAGAAGATATGGAGCACTTAAGCTATGCTGCTGGTTTACCTCCTTTTCTAAGAGGTCCATATTCCTCAATGTATGTTAAACGACCATGGACAATACGACAATATGCAGGTTTCTCAACTGCTGAAGAATCAAACGCCTTCTATAGGCGTAACTTAGCTGCAGGGCAAAAGGGTCTGTCCGTTGCATTCGATTTAGCCACTCATCGCGGTTATGATAGCGACCATAAAAGGGTTACCGGTGATGTAGGGAAAGCCGGTGTTGCCATTGATTCTATCCTTGATATGAAAATATTATTCGATAAGATTCCATTGGATAAAATGTCGGTTTCTATGACCATGAATGGTGCAGTTCTTCCTGTGTTAGCGTTCTATATTGTTGCAGCAGAAGAACAAGGTGTTAACATGAAACAGCTTAGTGGGACAATTCAAAATGATATTTTAAAGGAATTTATGGTAAGAAATACATATATTTACCCTCCTTTGCCATCAATGCGAATTATTGCGGATATTTTTGAGTTTACATCTAAGAATATGCCTAAATTCAACTCTATAAGTATCAGTGGATACCATATGCAAGAAGCCGGTGCTACAAATGATATAGAGCTTGCTTATACTCTAGCTGATGGTATGGAATATCTTCGTGCAGGAATAAATGCAGGCATGGATATAGACACTTTCGCTCCTCGTTTATCATTTTTCTGGGCTTCAGGAATGAACCATTTTATGGAGATTGCAAAAATGAGAGCTGCCAGAATGCTTTGGGCTAAGATTGTAAAACAATTTAATCCCAAGAATCCTAAATCTATGGCTTTGCGAACTCACACTCAGACTTCAGGCTGGAGTTTAACTGAGCAAGATCCATTTAATAATGTTGCCAGAACATGCATTGAGGCAATGTCGGCAACATTAGGCCATACTCAATCTCTACATACCAATGCATTGGACGAAGCTATTGCTTTACCAACAGATTTCTCTGCTCGGATTGCAAGGAATACTCAGCTATATATTCAGCAAGAAACTCAAATTACAAAAGCTGTTGACCCTTGGGCCGGCTCATATTATGTAGAATCTTTAACTCATCAGATTGCCCATCGTGCATGGGAATTAATAGAAGAAGTTGAGAAGCTTGGCGGTATGGCAAAAGCTATAGAAACAGGTATTCCAAAAATGCGTATTGAAGAAGCTGCAGCTCGTAAGCAAGCTCGCATTGATTCCAATAAAGAAACAATTCTTGGTGTTAATAAGTATCGTTTGGAAAAAGAAGATCCTATAGAAACTCTTGAAGTAGATAATACTGCAGTAAGAGATTCTCAAATTAAACGTTTACAAAAACTTAGAAAAGAAAGAAATCAGGAAGAAGTGGATATCGCTTTAGACAAATTGTCAAAGTCGATGGAAACCGGCGAAGGTAATTTGTTGGAATTAGCAGTTGACGCAGCACGTAAGAGAGCTTCGTTGGGAGAGATTTCGTATGCAATAGAAAAAGTTTCAGGAAGATATAAAGCCGTGATAAAATCAATTTCAGGAGTGTATTCAGAAGAGTCGAAAGATGATGAACACTATAAAAAAGCTGTGGAACTTGCAAATGAGTTCTCAGAAATGGAGGGCCGTCGCCCACGAATAATGATAGCTAAAATGGGACAAGATGGTCATGACCGTGGTGCCAAAGTTGTATCTACAGGTTATGCCGATATTGGCTTTGATGTAGATATAGGACCTCTATTTCAAACTCCTGCTGAGGCAGCACGTCAAGCTATTGAGAATGATGTGCATATATTGGGAGTCTCTTCACTTGCTGCCGGACATAAAACTCTTGTGCCAGAGGTTATCAAGGAACTTAAAAAACAAGGTAGAGAAGATATTATTGTAATAGTAGGTGGTGTTATCCCTCCTCAAGATTATCAATTTCTATATGATGCCGGTGCCGCTGCTATTTTTGGCCCCGGTTCTGTTATTGCAGTTGCTGCTATTAAAATGCTGGAGATATTAATTGCAATAAGAAAATAATTTAGTAATTTATCAGTTTTACTTAATCGTCAGGATTATTTGTGAATAATCAGAGTTAGCATTAGGATATATAATACATATAAGCATTTTGCTTCAATATTTTATTGTTTGTAGCAATTATTTTAAGTTCTTTCTATTTGGTTATTTGATTTTTGTGCTTTTTCGTATTATATAATTATATACTGGAGGTATTTGACCTTATGGCAAATTCCAACTTAATCATCAAGAAACTCTATTCTATTTATTCCATTTTTTGCTTTTTGTGTAATACTATTTTGGTATTCGTCATAGTCGAGTTCAAGGCAAAGGCTATACATTTTCATAGCCTTTGAGAGTTGTCCATTATGTTCATAATAATATCCAAGATTTAAAGCTGAATTAGCAGCAAAGTAATAAGGCATATCTCTGCCTTTCTCTATTGTCAATTTATAATAAATTTCTGCTATTTCATCATCTCCCAAAGCATCGTATATTCTTGCTAGCCTGTAAATATACTCTAGTTGGTCGTGCTTAGATTTTATATGTCCATTTTTAAAAGCATTTTGTAATACAAAATTTGCTTTTTGATAATAACCTCCATCAAACAGTAACCTACTTTTAAGAATTTCCACATTTGGTATTATATTCTTTTCAGCAGCTTTCTGAGCTTGCTTATCAGAGTCGAAAAAGCTAACACCTATACTGTTTATTTTACTCATCTCGGCTTTATAAGCATTTATATTGCCATTTAATAAATACATCCAAGACTTTTTATATATAGCTGATTTTAAATAATTTTTGCCAGTATAATTTGAAAGATATCTATCAAAATAAAATATCGATCTGATATCATTTTTATACAATAAACATTCACCAAAAATATAATCAAGATAAAATAATTTGTAAGGATTATTGGTAAATTCGCTTTGTATATCCTCAAGTGCCTTTATGGCCATATTATTGTGTTTTAAGTGTTTAAAATATGACGCTTTAGAAAAAGTGAAAATTTGATTATTACTATAATAGTTTGAGTAATGCTGGTCATTGAAGATTGTAAATAGTAGATTATTAGTATCAACCTTGTTGCCAAAACTATAATGTGTATAAGAAAATAGAACAAGGCTTTCGACAAATAGATAGTTGTATTCTTTTTTTTGAATACAACTTGTTAAAAGATTTTCTAATTGTTGGTTTCCAAGCTTTGTATTCCCTTTGAGCTTCAGTATTGAAAGTGTCCAATTATAATTTTTTGGGATGCTGCCAATTGTAATATTAATTAATCCTAAGGACTTTTTGTTTAATAAAAAATCAGGATATTTTTCTTTATTTTTATAAATGGAATTATAGGCCTTTTTGAATCTAACAATAGCTGTTATATAATTAGATTGCAGAGCATTTATAAATGCAGAATGTAAATACAAATCTGATAAAAGATAAAGCTTGTAGGGGTTGTCAGAGTTTTCTGCTTCTATTTTGTCAATAGCAATTTTATAATTTCTGTAATATTCATCAAGATAAGTTTTAGTATTATAATTAAAATATTTTAGAAAACTGGCAGAGCATTTTATTGCTTCAACTACAGAATTATCAGGGTGTTTGTGTTTCTCAATTTCTAAAATACTATCTGATTTATTAAAATGAAATGATAGAACAAATTCATATGCTTTTTTACAATTATTATTATAATCAATATTTGATTTTATATCCTTTGCATAAAATATACTTAAAGAAAACAAAAGCAATATTGATATGTTTTTATTAAAAAACATCATAACTAAAATTTTTCATTTAGTTTATTGACATTTATTTTTCCATCCACATATTTAGTTAAAAGCCGATATCTTCTTTTATCTTCTTTGCGTAGAATAATCAAAGCTGTATTTATTGCCGAACGTGCAGCTATTGGAATACCACCACCTAATTCAGCCCATTGACCTCCAATAAGAAGATTTTGCACTTCCGTAAAATGCGAAGCCACTTTATTTTGTATATTTACTTTTCCGGGTCTCTGTCCCATCATTGTACCACGATAATTGTAGCTATACCTTTGGTATGTGAAGGGAGTAGCAGCATCATAAAATATAATATGCTCACGCAATTGTGGTGATAACTCATTTTTAACCCTATCAATAATAATCTCAGCAGTGTGCTTTTTAAAATCACGATATGCTTTTCCTCTTTTTCGTTCTCCATCTTCGCTTATCTCGGTATGCCAAAAATCAAATTCTTCAATATCTGCAGCCATATAAATTGTAATAATACCTTTTTTCTCAGGGCAGATAGATTTATCTCTAACAGAAGGAGCAATGATACTTAATTTGCTAATATTAGGGTCAGAACTTTCGTGTTGATTACGTTGAAGATTATTTTTGGATAATGATATTAATTCTTCTCCAAAACCTAATTCTTCGGCAGGGCAATCTAAAGCTATGGAAACTGTAAAACTTGATGTATATTGCTCTGAATTCTCAATTTTAGATTTTATCTTTTCAGAAATAGCATTTATTGGGAGCAATTTGCGATATAAGCTGGGTAAGTCTGAAGCTGCTATAACATACTTAGCATTTATTTTCTCTTCTCCACTTTTATTTTTCACAACTATTCCCTTGGCAATATTGCCATCGAGCAAAACAGATGTTGCTTCTGTATTTAGCATGATTTTATTGCCAAAATGTTCATTTTGTTCGCTAAGCCAATTTACATATTTCACACTGCCACCAGGAGGCGTTTTATAATAGTCTTTGATTTGTGCCCATGCCAAAGGGAACAAACATGATAGTAAATCTTTCTCTGAATTAAAAACATCTTTAATTTCGTCACCTTTAAAATATTTTGCTAAACCCAATTTTATTCCTTTATCATCAGAATATTTTAAATGTTTAAAAATAGGATAAATAAAGAGTAGCATTTTGGTGTAATATATAGCCTTCTCAAAGATACCCATAGATTCATGATTTCTAACAAAATCGTTCATTCTCAAACTAACTTTTGATAGTTCTAAAGCATGCTTAAAAAACAAATTAATCCCTTTTTCCTCATCTGGAAATTGATTTATAAAATCAGTTTTTACCTTTTCTATATCGCTTTGTAAAAGTATATCGTAATTCTTTGATTTGTAACGATGTATCTTATCCAATAAAATGGGTTTAGGATAATCCGTATCAATAGCATTAAACAGCTTATGAGCTATTCCTGATGAGTCAAACTGATTTAACCAATGAATGGCTGTATCGAAATGAAAATCTTTTCGGCTATAACCCGCAATATAACCTCCTGCATGATATTCTTTTTCTACAATACAACAATTATAGCCGGCTTTACCTAGCAAAGCGCCTAAGCCTAACCCGCTAATTCCTGCGCCTATTATTACAATATCATACTTCATTAGCAAATTTGTTAATTTTTCGTTCATTAAAGGTGCTAAAATAGTAATTACTATTATTGGTTACAAATGTTTATTTGGTCATTTCTTCATTATCATTATATTTGATATTAGCCGGCATTATAAAATTTTATAATAAGCAGTATAAAATAGCAATTGTTATATATAATAGCACTTTCAATCTAAAAAAAACATAAAACAATAAATGAGCTTCTAACTCGGATTATTTACAAATAATACTGACGATTAAGTAAAATTAATAAATTTGGGACTAATAAATAATGGTTATAAAACTAAAGAAATCACAAAAATGGTTTTTTATTAGTCAATATTTATGTAAAAGTAACCGTGAAAACTTAATAAAACTATAATTAAACTTTTTTCAAAACTATTCTAAAAGTAGCTCCTTGATTTGGAGCCGAATTTTTAACAAATATTTTTCCTTTGTGGTATTCTTCGATTATTCTTTTTGAGAGAGAAAGTCCAAGTCCCCATCCACGAGTTTTGGTGGAATATCCGGGATTAAAAATATCTTTCTGTAAGCTTTTTGGTATTCCCTTCCCCGAATCAATAATGTCGATAATAATATTATAATCATTGCTCTCAACATATATTTCTATCTTCCCACTATTTGAACCAATAGCATCAACTGCGTTTCTAATAAGATTTTCAAACACCCAAATTATTAATTGTGAGTTGAGTTTGGTAACTATAGTTTCGTTTTTATCATTTTGTAATATTATCTTAATTTTTTGTGGTGCACGACGTTGCATATAATCTATTACTCCACTAATTATTTCAATAATATTATCGTCTTTCAATACAGGTACAGAGCCTATTTTAGAAAATCGTTCAGACACTAATCTTAGCCTGTCAATATCTTTATTCATTTCAACAAAAGCCGGCTCATCAGGATAGTTCATTTTCATTACTTCTATCCATCCCATTAATGACGAAATTGGAGTTCCTAGTTGATGAGCTGTTTCTTTTGCCATTCCTGCCCAAACTTTACTTTGTTCAGACTTTCTTGAATATGAAAACAATATGTATGATATTATCAGAAACAGGCCAATTACAGACATAAATACAACGGGGAAATAACGCATCCTTGTTAGAGTAGGGGATTCGTCATAAAAAATATAGTTAGTACCTTTATTTGGTAGATTAACAACAATAGGTTGTTTGCTCTGTTCCATTTTTTTAATCGTATTCTGCAATTTTATTTTGTCATTAACAATTGTTGAATCAATATATCCACTATATGCTATAACATGAGTTCGGCTACTATCCATAACTATTACCGGTGACGACAAATTATTATTTACAATCTCGTCTAAAAACGATTTTGTTAAATCTTCTAGTGTTTGCTTTAATTGGTAATAGGTATTAGAATTTCGGTAATAAATATAATTTAATTGGTCCTTGAAATAAGGCACGATAATAGGAGGATAATTTGTAAATACGTCTTGATTTGAAGGTGTCAGTTTTTTAATAGATTTATATTTTGGATCAAGATTATTGCTTGCAGTAATATTACCATCTTCATCTGTTACGATAACGGGGATATCTTTATTACCGGAGATTACTCCTGTATAAAAATCTATATCTTCATTATTTCCGGCATATATTAATTTTTTTGTAGCCTCACTCCAAAGATAAACATAACTTTTTTCCTTCATCCTGAGGTTATCGAATAGACCTTCAGTATATTTAACGAGATTAGCTTTTCTACTAATAGCATTTGCCCATAACTCTACCTGAATCTTCTCATTTTTAGCAAGTTTGCTAATAAATCCATTAGTATACCATAATGAAATAACAACAATAACAGAAGCTAAGCTAAGCAGAAAAACTTTCCAACTACGTTTTTTGGAATAAATGTTCATCATTAATAATTATATCCAACGTCTTTTTCTAAAGTAGAATAATAACGCAAAAATTATTAATATCATGCCCAGTACCAGAATAATAAATGCATTATGGTTATGTTGCATTGGCAATTCTACATTCATACCAAACAGGCCGGTAATAAAAGTAAGGGGGAGGAGAACTGTTGAAAATACGGTAAGTACTTTCATAATCTCATTAGTTTTATTTGCCTGAAGTGAATCAAAAGTAAGAGAGAGTCCCTGTATTAATTCCTGATAATCTTCTATTGAATCCCATATTTTCTGATAAGAGTCGAGAATATTACCCCAATAATCTTCTAATCCGGGAGTGAAACCACGAATAATACCAGACTCAAATTTTTGAAATAGCCTTAGTTGAGGTTTAAATGCCGTATTTAGTAGTATCAGATTTTTTCTTGTAATACTAATTCTTTCGATAGTTTTTTCGGCTTTCTTATCAAACATGTCAGTACTAATGTGTTCTAAGCTGTCTTCTATCAATTTAAATAGTTTTTGACTTTCTTTTATCAAAGATTCAAGAATAGAATAAATTAAGACATCAGAAGTATTAGGCAGTTCGTCTACATCAATATCTGCTTCTTCTTTAGTCTTAGCAAATAAGGTACGAATTACCCAATGTGTTCCTAAAGTAATAACATAGTCCGGTCCCCAAAATATCTTAACTTCTTTGGTTTTAACAAATTTAATTGCTTTATCGAAATAAGGAAAATGAAGAATTAGAAAACGGTAATTGTCATAAATGTCAATTTTAGGCCTTTGTGTTTTAGCTTCACAATCATCAATATCTAAGGGGTGGAAATCAAAATTTTCCCTTAAAAAATTCATATTCGACTCATTTGCAATTGGGATGTGGATCCATCTCAATTTTCCGATTACAAGCTGATTAATCATAAGTAAAACTATTAAATAACAATGAAACAAGTACCATTTGACATATAACTTATAGGCTAAAATTGCCTCAGTGGCAAAACTAACAATAATTTATTATTAAAACCTAATATAAAAGTATTTGTTGGAGCAATATTATTTTGGAAAAAAATTAGAACAAGAATTTCAGGTTAAATTTTTCTATAATCTTATTTTTCATTACCCAAAATTAAAAAAAACTACCATTTTAGACTCGACTCAGATATAATATTATTAAATCACATTATCAAAATTTTATAATTATCTGTTTATCTGTACTTTTGCTTTATTGATTTCATTTTCAAATTAACGATAAATTTAAAATATATGATTATTAGATTGCATAACAAGATAAGCCCCTATTATTTATGTGATTTACAATTAATTACAAATAATAAAATAATTACTAAAACTTTATAATTATTAAAATAAAATAACTACTTTTGCAGCCCCTTTTTATTAAGGGATAGATAATTAACCCTATTGTTAAACCAGACTGTATTTCAGGCAGTCACATTGATTAAATTATGGCAGACGAAAATGTCAAAAATGAAGAAGTAACCGAGGAAGCTCCAAAAGCAGAGGTTGAAACTCACCAAGAAGAAGTACAAGAAGAAGTACAAGAAGAGGTAAAAGAAGAGGTAAAAGAAGAAGAAACTCCTGTAAAAGAAGAAGAAACTCCTGTAAAAGAAGAAGAAACTCCTGTAAAAGAAGCAGCAGCTGCTGAAGAAGCAGCAGTTGAAGAAATAAAAGAGGAAGCTCCTGTTGCTGAAAATTCAAATGAAATTGCAAATTTTGATGAAGAACCACCAGAAATGGATTGGGACAACATTGATAATAAAGTTAAGATTGTTTCTGAAGACCACGATAAATATGCAGATATTTATAATAAAACTTTAAAGCAAGTTAATGAGCAACAAGTTGTTGAAGGTACTATTATGGCAAAAAACTCTCGTGAGGTTGTTGTTAATATTGGCTTTAAATCAGATGGAGTACTATCGGTAAACGAATTGCGATATATGAAAGATATAAAAGTTGGTGATGTTATCGACGTTTATATTGAAAGTCAAGAGGACGTAAATGGTCAACTTATTCTTTCTCATAAAAAAGCTCGCATTCTTAAATCTTGGGATAGAGTAAACGAAGCTCTTGAAAAAGATGAGATTATAAACGGTTTTGTAAAATGCCGTACTAAAGGAGGTCTTATAGTTGATGTATTTGGTATTGAAGCATTCTTGCCAGGATCTCAAATCGATGTTAAACCTATACGCGACTATGATATTTATGTTGGTAACACTATGGAATTTAAAGTAGTGAAGATCAATAATGAGTTTAAAAATGTTGTTGTTTCGCATAAAGCACTAATTCAAGATGAATTAGAAAAGCAGAAAGCTGAAATAATGAGCAAGCTTGAAAAAGGTCAAGTTCTTGAAGGAACTGTTAAGAATATAACCTCTTATGGTGTATTTATTGACTTGGGTGGTGTTGATGGACTTATTCATATTACTGACCTTTCATGGGGACGCATTAATCATCCTGAAGAAGTGGTAGAATTGGATCAAAAAATCAATGTTGTTATTCTTGATTTCGATGAAAACAAGAAGCGTATTGCTCTTGGATTAAAACAATTGACACCTCACCCATGGGATTCTCTAGATGCAAACCTTAAAGTTGGTGATAAAATTAAAGGAAAAGTTGTTGTTATAGCCGATTATGGTGCATTTATAGAGATTGCTCCAGGCGTTGAAGGTCTTATCCATGTTAGTGAAATGTCATGGTCACAACACCTTCGTACAGCTCAAGATTTCTTGAAAGTTGGTGACGAAGTAGAGGCTGTAGTTCTAACTTTAGACCGCGAAGAGCGTAAAATGTCATTAGGAATTAAACAACTTATTCCGGATCCATGGGCTAAGATTGATGAGAAATATCCTAAAAACTCTAAACATACTGCAACAGTTCGTAACTTTACTAATTTTGGTATTTTTGTTGAATTAGAAGAAGGTGTTGACGGTTTAGTACACATTTCTGACCTTAGCTGGTCTAAGAAAATTAAGCATCCTGCTGAATTCACTAAAGTAGGTGATAAAATGGAGGTAGTTGTACTTGATGTAGATATTAACAACCGTAGATTAAGTTTAGGACATAAACAATTAGAAGAAAATCCTTGGGATGTATTTGAAACAGTCTTTACTGTAGACAGTAAGCACAAAGGAACTATAACTTCTATTAACGATAAAGGAGCTATTGTTGCCCTTCCTTATGGTGTTGAAGGATTTACTCCTAAACGTCACCTAAGCAAAGAAGACGGTTCTCTTCCTAAAGTTGATGAAACGTTAGAATTTATGGTTATAGAATTTTCTAAAGACAATAAGAAAATTATTCTTTCTCATAGTCGCATTTTCCAAGCTGAGCACGCTTCAGAAAAAGCTAAAGCTAAAGCTGCTAGTAATGCAAAATCAAAAGCAACAAAAGCTGCTATTTCAAAAATGAAGAGTAATGCAGAGAAAACTACTCTTGGTGACTTAAGTGTTCTTAGTAATCTTAAAGCTGAAATGCAAGAAAGTGAAAAAGCTAAAGCTAAAGAGCTCTTGAAGAAGATTGAAGCTAAAGAGGAAGCTAAAACTAAAAAAGAAAATACTAAAGATGATGCAACAACTACAGCAGAATAATTAGTATAATATCTTTATAATATTTCATAAGCCCAATCTCTTGATAGTGATTGGGCTTTGTTTTTTGTATAAATTATTTATAACTGTTATTATGTATAAAACCATAAAGGAAAATAAATACATAATCAGATAACTACGATGGATTATCGTAGAGATATTGCGTTGGTTTAGGTATTGTTCTTTGGTTCATATTATTCTTTGCTTTTATAAAATAAGCTATCTAAATCTTTACCATTCTAACTAACGTAAAAATTAGTTATTGATTATTTTCAATTATTTCAAATTTACACCTTTTCTTCTTTTGTCGACTTACCTTTAAATGTTATTGAAAATATTTTATCGAAGGGGGATTATACCCTGCAGCAGTCATCTAATAACCTACTCAAAACCTTACCTCACTATCTTCGTCAATTGCCATTTCCATCATT
>JAMOQI010000051.1 GCA_027064095.1 Bacteroidales bacterium
ACACACTCAACATTATTACAAGCATTATAAGGTTTTAAAATATATTTTTCTCCATCGTAATTTGCACACACTTTAAACATTACCGAAACGTTTTTATATGCTTTAGTAATAGTATAAGTAGCCATTTCAGTTTCCTTATTTGTTGCGTTAAAGTCTCTCCAACCACTAATTTCCAAATTATCCTCATTGGACACAAGAGCATATTTTACAACAATACCTGTTTTTTTTTCGGTAGCATTATTGTCTTTGTTTATAGAAGCTATAGTTAAATTAAATTCTTTACCTACTATTTTTGTAGTTATGTTTCTGTCACTTATGTTATGATCCGTATCCCATGCGTCAAACGGTCCTGTTTTGTATGAATTATTGTTATTCTCAGGTATATCACAATAACTTAATTCGACATTGGAATAACGTCTTCCCTGAGAATCATAATAACTAGCAAAATATTTTAAATTTTCGCTCCCTATAAAATTTGCATCTATATTATATGTTTCAATAGCTAAATAATCATCATATCCTCCACTTTCATAATTTCCAAAATCAGCAGTTGTATTTAACTCGGTGTAAAAAAGTTTCAATATATTTACACTTGGAGCCCATCTCGTTATTTCACCTGTATTGCTACTTTTTGTTTGTGAAACACTGACTTTACCTATAATAGGAATTTTTGCAGTGTATGTAATCGTATTAGAAATACGTGTTCTGTAAGTTTTTTTATTTTCATCAACTACCCTGTAATGTTCAGGTGACCCCATAGAAAACCAACTCGGATTTGTTTCAATTTGAGAAACATTTAAATTTTTTAATTCTTCACCACTGTTATTTATTATCCCCATAGTTCTAGGAAAATTAAAATTCATATTAAAAAAGTTAAAAAAATTGATCCAATTCCCCCCGTTATTTAACGCATAACATAACTGGCACTCACCGTATCCAAATGAATCGGCCGCGTTTTTATCATATGTAAAGTTAAAATTGTTGCCGTTTATCTGTATTTTTCCTTCGGCGGTTATAGCCCCGAACCATTGAGCGGCATTGGAATTATTATTTATCGTAACATCGCCTTTTGCGTACAAAATAATCGGAATATTATTATTTCCTCCACCGTTTCCTAATAAAACCGCATTACCTTCGGTATAAACAAAAACCTTTCCGTTGCATGAAGGATCTCCCGAAAAATTATTGCCTGAAATTGTAAAATCATTTTTCACAAAAATTCTCACGTTTCCGTCAGCACAAATTTTTATATTATTTTTCTTAATATTTAAAGATTTAAAATAATAATCACCCTCTAGCATAAATATTTTTTGATTATTTTTATCAAAAACAACATCACCTAAAAGCATTATTTTTCTGTCATTATCTTCATAAGTCACACTTGGTTCGAAATACACCCGGTTTGTCTGTAAATCATAATTTCCGTATTTTACTTCATCAAATTTAAAAAAGTTATCTTTTATTGTATTGTCATCGTTTTTATCTGTTTCATAAACAGTATAATTTAATTTGTTTTTCGGAGCATCTATAATTTTACAATTATTAAAGCAATTATCACCGCTACATTCACAAGGATTATCATTTTCATCTACACATCTAAAATTTTTATCTGCATTAAAATTATAATCTTTTACCGAAATAGTACAAGAATGATAAACCGTATTGTTTTTACCTTCAATACTTGTATAAGAGGTTAAAGCGCTTGGAAATATCCCACAGGCGTAA
This sequence comes from Bacteroidales bacterium, assembly GCA_027064095.1. Taxonomy (GTDB): domain Bacteria; phylum Bacteroidota; class Bacteroidia; order Bacteroidales; family UBA1556; genus UBA6267. The sequence goes on from JAMOQI010000051.1 coordinate 1,726, forward strand.
TTGTTTTGGAAAAATTCACTGCATTTTCCAAAGCCGCTGTCATCTATAGATGAATCCCAATAAAACTTACTGCCGTCTCCTATCTTGATATCACCGTTTGATGATATTGCCCCTCTCACATATGTATGACTTCCTAATTCAACATCATCTTCTACATAAATTAAAGCATTAATGGTATCAGCACTATATTCATTTCCT
>JAMOQI010000052.1 GCA_027064095.1 Bacteroidales bacterium
AACCGGACTAACTAAAAATCCAGAAATTATTAATGCTTCAAAAAGCATTAAAAACCATAATAATAGTATAAAGGGGAATTTGAATAATGAAATAAGACTACCTATGATAGACGATTTCTCAGAGCCCATACTTTTTCCCAACGAAAAATACTGGTCATCTAGAAATACATTTATAAATCGCTCTTATGCTGTTAATCCACCTTCAATTGGAGTAATGACTTTTGATGCTATGGACCAATATGGTGAAGTTTATCCAAATATGACTTCCTTTGCATCTGTAGCAGATACACTTTGTAGTAATAATATAAGACTTGACAGTCTATTTGGAAATAACGCCCAAAAACTTACTCCTGCCGATTCTGTATATCTTAGTTTTGCCATTCAACCACAAGGTGTTGGATCTGCTCCTCTTGAGGGAGATTCTATTATATTGCAGTTTTATAACCCAACATCTGACGAATGGTGTAGTATTTGGAAATTTGATGGTATGTCATTAGACTCGTTCCGTCTTAAATATGATACTAGCTTTGTTCAAATAATGATTCCTATTACAAACCCCGATTATTTTGCACCAGATTTCAAATTCCGATTTTATAATTATGCACATATACCTTCACCAGATAAACCAAGTTGGCGTTCAGGTATGTTTAGCCATTGGAATTTAGATTATTTAGTTTTAGATGCTAATCGGTCGTATAACGATACTAGTTATAATGATATGGCAATTCAAACTATACAGAATAGCCTTTTGATTGATTACTCATCTATGCCTTGGAATCAGTATATAACAAGTAGTACTAATATGATGAAATATGGGCTTGGAATTAGATTCAAAAACATGAATGATATTACAGGCCTGAAAAATGTGAATCAATATTTCAGCATATATGATTTATGGAGTAAAACACAAGTTTTTGCACCATCACCAAATCCGAGTACAGTAAATATTGGCTCTCAAGTTCAAAAAATATTCATTCCAGATTACAGTAGTTATAGTTTTAGCAGTAATGCTCCTCAATATCCCGAGTTTCAAATAGTTTATAATATTTATACTAATACTCCTCCCCCTGACATAATAAGATCAAACGACACTATGACATTTTATCAAAATTTCTATAACTACTTTTCATATGATGATGGAATTCCAGAAGCTGGTTATGGACTCTCTGTTACTAATTCTCGATTAGCTTATCAATTTAAAATAAATACTCCTGACACTCTCCAATCTATTGAGATGTATTTTAATCAAACACTTAACGATGCTAATCAGCAATATTTCTACCTCACTGTATGGGATGATAATAATGGAGAACCAGGAAATGTTATTTACGAGGAATCTGGTAAAAGACCGGAATTTCAATCTGATTTATTCAAATATTACACCTATGTACTTGATAATCCTATTTTAGTTAGTGGGACTATCTATATTGGCTGGAGACAAACAACAAAAGACAACCTTAATATAGGCTTTGATTTTAGTAATAATCAGTCTGACAAAATTTTTTATAACGTAACGGGGAATTGGACAAATAGTAATTTTAAGGGTAATCTAATGATGAGACCAATACTTGGAAGTAAAAAATATGCATATGTTGGAATTGAAAACACTCAAACGAATCCAAAAGATGAAGATATTAATATAAATATATATCCAAATCCAAGCAATGGAATTTTTCGTATTCATTCAAATAATTCAACAAAAGATTATACTAGCATTAACATATTCGACCTAAGTGGTAGAATGGTTTACAACAGTAAATTCTCGGATAATATTGACCTAAGCATTTTAAAATCCGGCATATATATATTGCAAATAATTGACAATAAGGGAATAAAAAGACAGAATAAAATAATAATTAGTCGATGAGTTCTAACAATAGAATGTTTCAACTTCAGGACAGAAGCCGCACTGAAGAAGTGTATGAACATTATAATATCATAGTTGATCCTGGTCAACAACCAATGCGTATTGATAAATTCCTAATGGGACGGATAGTGAATGTTTCCAGAAATATTATTCAATCAGCAGTCCAAAATGGAAATGTATTAGTTAATGGTTCTCCTGTAAAGAATAATTATAAAATCAAGCCAAAAGATGAAATAAAGATTAATTTCTCTACACCTCCAAGGGAAGTAGAAATTATTCCTCAAGACATCCCGATAAATATCGTTTATGAAGATGATGATATAATCGTTGTAAATAAAGAAGCAGGAATAGTAGTCCACCCTGGATATAACAATTACGACGGAACTCTTCTGAATGCACTATGCTACCACCTGAGTAAAGATGATTTGTCAAATCCGATAGTTCCATATTTAGTGCATAGAATAGATAAAGACACTAGTGGTATTTTACTCGTTTCTAAAAAAGAAAGAACTCAGACATTACTTGCAAAGCAATTTTTTCATCACACTATAGAAAGAAAATACATTGCGCTAGTCTGGGGGAATTTTGAAGAAAACAGTGGTACTATAGATGTAAATGTAGGCAGAAGTGCTAAAGATAGAAGAGTCATGACTATCTTTCCGGAAGGGGATTATGGAAAACATGCAGTTACACATTACAAGGTACTTGAAAGGTTTGGTTATGTTTCAGTTATAGAATGTCAATTGGAAACAGGCAGAACACATCAGATAAGAACTCACATGAAATCAATTGGTCATCCCCTATTTAATGATGCTACATATGGTGGAAATTCAATAATTAAAGGAACCACTTTTTCTAAATATAAACAGTTTGTTGAAAATTGCTTTAAACTTATTCCTCGGCAAGCACTACATGCAAAGTCTTTAGGTTTTACTCATCCAATAACTAAAGAGTATATGTTTTTTGAGTCAGAATTGCCAGAAGACCTAAATGCTGTAATAGAAAAGTGGAGATTATATAGTGCTAACCAAAAGTTATAAATAGTATATTTTAGAACAAATACAATATTCAATCAAGCTATAGTTATAACTAAAACAAAGTTACGCCAAAATTCAAGCTTCATTCATTGTAATAACAATCAACAATTTATCCTAAATCTCTTATTTTAATTAATAAATCCATATTTAATATCTCAATATGTTTTCCTCTAAGGCTAATCAAGCCGTCTCTTCTAAATTCTGATAGTATTCTTATCACATTTTCCGGAGTCATATCTATCATTTCAGCCATTTCTTTACGTGAAATAGGTAAATCAAAAGCTTGACTATGAAAGAATTTCTCAGAGAAATCAACAAGTATAAGTGCTATTCGGCCTCTTAAGTTTTTACTATTAATAGCATAAGTATGTTTTATAATTTCTCCAGAAATATTTCCAATAAACTTAATAATATCAAGTGAGAACAGACCATTCTCACTAACCATTTTTCGCATACTATCAAGACTTATCCTACAAACAAAGCTATCAACCAAAGCTGTAACATTATACTCATATTTTTCTCTTGAAAATACTGAAAGTAATCCGATAAAATCCATAGGCCTAGCAAGACTTACAATCTGCTCTTTGCCATTTCTGCCAATCTTTTGCATTTTAACTAAACCTTCAGTTAAATACACAAACTCTCTTATTGGATCCCCTGATTTTGTAATAATACCACCTTTCTTTACTAATTGTGTCTTCTTATTCTTATGTATATAGTTTAATTCTTCTTCACTCAATTTATCAAATAAATGAGAACGAAATTTACAATTCTGACAATGTTGATTTAATTCCATATTTTAAAATTATTTTTACAAAAGTAAAAAAATTAATATCAGACAAAAACCTTTTAACCAAATTTAATTTAATCATACATTAAACACTGATTATTTACAAATAATCTTTAGCGTTAAAAAAATAATATCTAAATAGGAGCTATAAAATGTAAATATAAATGAGATTCACCTAAGGCATTTACTGACCATTCAACCCTTGCTACAGCATCATAATAAGAAACAAAATCGACACCTAACCCACCAGAATATAAAAATGTATTTGGCAAAGTATTCGAGACATTATAATTCTGATTATTATTGACATAGCCGGCATCAGCAAACATATTCATATAAATTGAAATAGGAATATTATTAAATTTATCACTCTTTATTATACTCAATTTATAAAATCTCTTTGGAAGAAGAGAAAATTTTAAATTTGATTTAAAAACTATATAATCTTGACCATCAATAACATAATATTCATAAGCTCTAACAAAATCTCTCCCATAACCTAAGCCTCTCTCAATCAAATATGGCTGAAAATGATGATTTGAAACCTGAGCTATTAACCCTATTGCCGAAAACCACCTTCTACTATATTGCCAATACTTTCGTAATGTAGTTTTAAACCTTAATACATTTAAATCATTATGAAAAATCCCCATTCCATATTTAAAAACCTCCATATCAGCATAGTACCCACTTAATGGATAAGGTTTATAATCTCTATGATCCAACTTAAACTTATAGTAAAAGCCAAAATATTGTAACTCTGAATTTTGCTGTGAGGAATAACATGAATTAAAATTAATCAGTGTATCAGCAAAAACATACTTTCTATACCTTAACTGCAATAAATGAGAAACATAATACTTTGGGCGATATGTAAACTGAATAGCATTTATCAAATCTCTCTGAATTGGAGAATCTGGAGTTTTTAAATAAACTTGTCTATTACTATCAGTCAATGCATTAACTTCATGTCGAAGGGTATAAATACTCTCAAAACCAAAACCAAAAGTTTTCTTCTTATTTAAATAAGGAAACTCATATGACAATCCAAGCTGTTTATTATATCCCAACATTAGTAGAACCTTTAACATTTCACCTCTACCTCTCATATTATTATGAGTAAGAAATACCCCTGCACTTGCCCTACTTAAACTTTTAGTTTCCCACCATGTATTAAAATTGCGTTCGTCTATTTCCACTTGTGGTATAGGCCACAAATACCATCGCTCAACTACTTGAATTATAACTTTACAATAATTCCCTCTTTCTCTCTTCAGCGAAATATTTGCAGAATGAAATAAGGCTGTATTAATTAAATTTTGAATACTTCTCTTCTTTTTTTCATCCCATTTTTCGAGGCTAATAGTGTCGCCGACACCAAAAACTAATTCCCGCAAAATGTATTGCTCCTTAGTCTTATCATTACCTTCAATTGCTATACTGCTAATAGAAAATTCTTGCCCGAATACCCCAATTGGAGTTAAAAAAACAAATAGTAATATTATAATTGTTTTGACTAATCTATACATTAAATATTCAAATAATTCATAAAACTATCATACCTTTCATTTAAATCATCATGCTCATCTTCAAAGATTAGATTCTTGATATTGTAATCATATCTCTCAAAAGTTTGAATTATTGCATTAATATCCATTCTATTAACCTTTATTGTTACTTCTAAATCACTATTTTTAGTATTATTAACAACATAAACACTAAGAATCTTCGCATCATTCGATTCTACTATTTGAGCAATTTGAGAAAGACTATAATCATATTGATTAACTCCAATTACAATCACTCCGCCAGGTTGAGAAACTGCAGTAAATTTAGAAACACTCTCAACCATATCCAATACATTAATAGATCCAATATACCTCATTGCAGAATCTACTACTGGCATTAGAGTAAGTCTTTTAATAGCCATCTCTCTAACGATATCATATACAAACTGATAATCAAAAACATATGGGCTTTGAATACTTAATTTAATAGATCCAATTGCAGCTTCAGGATCCGACATATCAAAAATATCATTTTCAGAAATCAACCCAAGCAATGATTCGGAATTAACAATAGGTAAATGCCTTACCTTATATTCCTCCATCATACTCAAAGCAATCATGCCTGTATCGCTTGTCATCAATGGACTTATATCATCCGAAATTAGTTCTTTTGCTAACATAAATTAACTTTCAATACAATTGATTTTTGTAAATTTGCAACAAATATACAACTAATGACAAAGCTAAGTGTAAATATTAATAAAATCGCCACTCTACGAAATTCTAGAGGTGGAGATATCCCTAATGTATTAGAAGCAGCATTAAATTGTGAAAAATTTGGAGCTCAAGGAATTACAGTACATCCTAGACCGGATGAAAGGCATATAAAATATAAAGATGTTTATGAATTAAAAAGTAATATAACTACGGAATTCAATATTGAAGGAAATCCAATACCTCAATTTATCGACCTTGTTTTAGATAATAAACCTGCACAAGTAACTCTTGTTCCTGATGCAGTTGATGCTATTACCTCTAATGCTGGCTGGGACACCAAAACAAATAAAGTTTTTCTACAAGAAGTAATATCTCTTTTTCATGAGAGAGGTATTAGAACATCAATATTTGTTGATGCTGACGAAGAAATGGTTTTTCACGCAAACGAAACAGGCACTGATAGAATAGAATTGTATACTGAAAGTTATGCTAGTAATTATCACACTAATAAAGAAAATGCTATAGCTCCATTTATAAAAGCAGCAAAAGCAGCAGTCGAAGTTGGGCTTGGAATTAATGCTGGTCACGATCTAAATCTTGAAAACTTAAAATACTTTTCCGAGAATATACCTAATTTATTAGAAGTTTCAATAGGCCATGCTTTAATCTCTGACGCTATTTACCTTGGACTTGAAAATACCATTATGATGTATAGAAGATTACTTTAATACCTATGAGAAATAGTTTGTTGTATATAGTCATTACTTTAATCATTACTTCCTGTGGTCACAAACAAGAAGTGAATTATTATAAAAATGGGAATATAAAAACAATATTAAACTACAAAAACAATAAACTTGATGGTGAATGTAAATACTTCTACCAGAATAAACAACCACAATCAATTTTTCGCTATGTAAATGGAAAACTAGAAGGAACTAGTATAAGATATAACTATGACGGAAGTATTGAATCTACTGCTGAATATAAAAGTGGAAAATTAAATGGTCCATATAAAAGTTATTACAAAAGCAACTCCATTAAAGAAATAAAATATTATAAAAATGACAGCTTAAATGGTATATACCAAATGTATTATGAAAGCGGAATATTGAAAATAGAAGGAAAATATTATAACAATTTATTCGATTCAATATGGAATTATTATAATCGATTTGGACAAACTGTTGGAACTGCTCATTTTATTAAAGGAAACGGAAATCTAATTTCTTATTACCCAAATGGTAATATTAAAAGAACAACCCCATATATAAATAATGAGATTAATGGGAAAATTAAGTATTTCAATAAAAATGGAAAAATCTTTAAGGTAGAAGAAAGACCCTAAATCTAAATAGATTCACAATTGTCAGACACTCTAAAATTTTCCTGAATTCAACATCACTAATGTACAATTTTCAACCACTTCAACGCCATTAACTATTAACATATTCTTAAACTCTTCATTTTCTGTTCCAGGATTAAATATTATCCTTTTGGTATTCAATTTTAAAATCTTATCATAAAGACCAGGCTGGTTACCAGGACCAACATACAATGTCACTGTATGTATTTTATCTCTTGGAAACTCAGTCTTTATTTCAACATCACCAATCCTACCAGCCCGAAGTCCAAAAGCCCTAACATCGTGCTTATATCTACGAAGCAATCTTACTGCTCGATTTGAATATCTATCTCTATTCTCACTTGCTCCAATAACTAATGTGATTTTATTATCCATTCCTAAAATTTAATATGCCATAATTACATGATAGCCAACAAATATATGTCATAATGTCTTATTTGATTCTTTGGCCATCAATTTGATTGGAACGCAAATGTAAATAATAATGATATATAAAATACTAAATTAGCTAAACAATTAACAAAAAATAGAATACTATGAATTTTGAAAATTTCACTATAAAAGCACAGGAATCTCTTGTAAAAGCACAGGAGATTTCTAAAATTAATGGTCAACAACAAATAGAAAATATACATCTATTAAAAAGCATATTAACGATAGATGAGGGTTTATTATCCTATATATTTAAGGAGGAAAACATAAACCCTAACGAATTAAACAATGCGGTAGATAATGAAATAAAAAAGCTCCCTAAAATTACAGGAGATATAGACAACATTTACCTGTCGTCCGCCGCAAATAACACTTTAACCAATGCTTCTAAAATAAGCAAATCTCAAGGTGATGAATTCATTACAGTTGACGTAATTTTAATAGCCTTGACCAAAAATGATGATAATACCACTAAACTATTAAAGAAATTTAATCTTAACAAAGTCAATATAGAAAATATTATAAAGAAATTAAGAAAAGGAGGAAAAGCTATGTCACAAAATGCAGAAAACAATTATCAAGCATTAAATAGATATGCCAAAAACTTAAATGAATTGGCAAAAGAAGGAAAACTCGATCCTGTAATTGGCCGAGAAAACGAAATTAGAAGACTATTACAAATAATAAGTCGTAGAAGAAAAAACAATCCGATATTAGTTGGAGAACCAGGTGTTGGAAAAACTGCTATCGCAGAAGGACTAGCACATAGAATAATTGATCAAGACGTTCCAGAAAACCTAAAAACAAAAACTATTTACTCATTAGATATGGGACTTTTGGTTGCTGGCGCAAAATACAAAGGTGAATTTGAAGAAAGATTAAAAAGCGTTGTAAAAGAAGTAATAGATGCTGCAGGCGAAATTATTCTTTTTATTGATGAGATTCACACATTGGTTGGTGCTGGAGCTGGCGAAGGCGCTATGGATGCAGCAAATATTCTCAAACCAGCTTTAGCAAGAGGTGAGTTAAGAGCAATAGGCGCTACTACCCTAAAAGAATACCAAAAATTTATAGAAAAAGACAAAGCATTAGAGCGTCGATTCCAAATGGTAATAGTGGATGAACCGGATGCTGCTAGCGCAATTTCTATATTACGCGGATTGAAAGACAAATATGAAAACCACCACAAAGTAAGAATTCTGGATAGTGCAATTATCTCTGCTGTGGAATTATCTCAAAGGTATATTTCTGATAGGTATTTACCAGATAAGGCAATTGACCTAATGGATGAAGCATCGGCAAAATTGCGCCTTGAAATCGATTCCTTACCTGAAGAATTGGATGAATTGGAAAGAAAAATTCGCCAATTGGAAATAGAAAGAGAAGCAATCAAACGCGAAAAAGACAAGAAAAAACTTGAAGCCTTAAATAAAGAAATAAGCAACCTAAGCGAAAAACGCGACGATATTAAAGCAGCATGGTTAAGAGAGAAAAATCTTATTACCAAAATTCAAGCTGAAAAGCAAAATATAGAAGATTATAAAACTCTTGCAGATAAATACGAAAGAGAAGGCAATTATGGAAAAGTAGCCGAATTGAGATATGGCAAAACTAAACAAAGTCAAGAGAATATTGATGCATTGAAAACTGAACTAAAACAAATACAAAAAGACAATGCATTAATAAACGAAGTAGTTGACAGCGAAAATATAGCAGAAATTGTTTCCCGTTGGACTGGAATACCACTCAACAAAATGCTTCAAAGTGAAAGAGAGAAATTACTACATCTAGAGGATGAATTACATAAAAGGGTGATTGGTCAAAATACTGCTATTAATACAATTGCAGATGCAATTAGAAGAAATAGAGCTGGACTTAGTGATGCGAAGAAACCTCTAGGCTCATATATATTTATAGGTAGCACAGGTGTTGGAAAAACAGAATTAGCTAGAGCTCTGGCCGACTATTTATTTAATGACGAAAATAATATGGTTAGAATAGATATGTCTGAATACCAGGAAAGACATTCTGTATCTAGATTAATTGGAGCTCCTCCTGGATATGTAGGCTATGATGAAGGTGGACAGCTTACCGAAGCCGTAAGAAAAAAGCCATATTCTGTAATCCTTCTAGATGAAATTGAAAAAGCTCATCCAGATGTATTTAATATCCTTCTTCAAGTGTTAGATGACGGAAGACTGACTGACAATAAAGGTAGAATTGCTAACTTCAAAAACACCATTATTATCATGACTTCT
>JAMOQI010000053.1 GCA_027064095.1 Bacteroidales bacterium
TTAAAAAATAAAAATAATTTATGTATTCAACCGATTGAATAGAAACGCAAATAGAAATAAATGAAAGTCATATACAAATATATACTCACAAATGTTTTAGGTTGGAAAATAATAGGAGAATTGCCTGATATTAAAAAATCAGTATTCATTTTTGCCCCTCACACATCTTATTGGGATGGCTTTTATGGAAAACTATTTATGATGACTACAAGTATTCGGTATAAATTTTTATCGAAAAAAGAGTTTTTTAAATTTCCATTAAATTATTTTTTCAAAGCTTTTGGCTCTATTCCAGTTGAAGAAAACAAAGAATATATTAATCAGATTGCAGAATTGTTTAGAACAAATAGCGAATTGCATATAGTGCTTTCACCAGAAGGTCAACTAGCAAGAACAGACCATTGGAGAAAAGGTTTTTATTATATGGCAACAAGAGCAAATGTTCCGATTATTGTTGGTTATATCGACTACAAAAAAAAAGAAGCAGGTATTAAAGGAATAATAACAGAAACAAGTGACTTAAAGAAAACAATGACAACAATAAGTAGTATGTATAAAGATGTAAATGCAAAATATCCTGAGTTATTTGCATTGGATAAAAGGTTTAGTTAAACATTCAAAATAATAGCAAAAAATAATGAAAAAGAATGTAGCATTAGTTTTAGGTAGTGGAGGAGCTCGTGGAGTCGCTCATATTGGAGTAATTAACGAATTATTTAAACAAGGATATAATATAACTTCTATTTCAGGCACATCGATGGGTGCATTAGTTGGTGGAATGTATGCAACAGGTAACTTAAAAACTTTTGAGGACTGGATGTGCTCGTTAAGTAAACTTGATGTATTTAACCTTGTTGATTTCACGTTAAGTTTAAATGGACTTGTAAAAGGCAATAAAATATTAAAGGAAATGAAAGAAATGATTCCAGATAGAAATATTGAAACCCTTCCAATACCCTTTGTTGCTGTAGCTACTGACATTATTAATGGTAAAGAAGTGGTGTTAAATAAAGGTAGTTTATACGATGCAATTCGAGCATCAATTTCTATTCCAACGGTTTTTACTCCTTTTAATTATAATGGATTGAAGTTAGTCGATGGCGGTGTCTTAAATCCAATTCCAGTTAATCTGGTAAAAAGACACAAAGATGACATCCTAATTGTTGTTAACCTTGGTTCTGATAAAGAATATAATACTACTGAATTAAAAGAAAACCATCGCGATGACGATAATAAACACAATAAGTACATTAGTAAAATACAAAATGCAATAAATAATATTACGCCTAAAAATAAATCAGATAAAATAGGATATTATAATCTATTAAATAAAACAACAAGTCTAATGATACAAAAGGTTTCGGAATTAACATTGGAGAAATATCAACCAGATGTATTAATAGAAATTTCGTCAGATGCTTTTGGAACTTACGAATTTTATAAATCGAAAGAGATTATAGAACTTGGAGTAAGAGAAACAAAAGAAGCGTTAGAAAAACTATAAACAGATGAAAACAATATCAGCAATAATTTGTGTTTATAACGAGGGAGATTAATTCTATCTGTTTCAGGATTTATTATAGTTAGTGAGATAATTGTTGTAAACGATGGCTTTTCTGACAAAATATATAATAGAAGAACTTAAAAAAGGACATAGAAATAATAGATGACACTATCCTGAAAACTGTGTAAACTAAAAATCTACTGGTTCGATAACTTAAATTCTCAGTCTCTCTGCAAATATAGTCATAAATTGATTTAAAATAATGCCCCAATTCCGAACAGGCATAGT
>JAMOQI010000054.1 GCA_027064095.1 Bacteroidales bacterium
GACTGTAAATACATATTCATATATGCACTCTTCTTACGCTTAATATAGTAATCCATTGATTTTAACCAAGGTAGAATATTATCAACATTATCACTATCACGAGAAATAGACATAATGGTTTGAGCCAGATATAAAAATGTAGGATTAGGCCTGAATCTATTCATAGACATCATATTAGACATCTTAGCAATATGCTTTTTTACATCATCATTTAAAGTGTCACTTTGCCAAAAAACAGAAAACTCTTCCAATAAAGGTGAGAACTCCTTCTTTTTTTCTTTTGAAGCATTCATAAAAACAAACTCCTTTAACTCCGAAGGATACTTATCTAAATAATAACTAAACTCATAATTTTTTTGAGTAAAGCCAAATAAACTAGCAAACAAAAAGATTAATAAAACAATTTTACGCATTAGTGATATATATTAAATAATAAATTGAAGATATGAATCTTAGGCCATTTTCCAAACACCTGCTACCCAATCTCTATCAACGGTATGTTCTACATAAACCAAACCATATTTTTTAGCTTCAGCGCTTAGAATATCAATATCGGACTCATAAAATCCACTTAGCAAAAGCAAGTTAGATTTGTGCATGCACTTAGAATAATGTTTTATATCATTTAAAAGGATATTGCGATTAATATTTGCAATAACAAGGTCATACTCTCTACCTTTTAGCAGACTAGCATCTCCAAGTTCAACCGTTATATTTTCAATATTATTACGTTTAACATTTTCAACAGCATTATTATAAGCCCATTCATCATTATCAATAGCATCGATATGATTTGCCCCTCTCATTGAAGCAAGTATTGCTAATACAGCAGTTCCACTACCCATATCAAGAATATTAAGTCCTTTAATATCTATTTTCAAAATATAATTAATAATCTGAGCAGTTGTTGCATGATGAGCTGTTCCGAAAGACATTTTTGGTTCTATAACAATATCAAATTCTAAGTCTGTATATGGTTGATGAAAAGGAGCTCTAATAGCAACCTTATTATCAATTACAACCGGAGGATAATTCTCTTCCCACTTAGCATTCCAATTCTGGTCGGCAATTAATTTTGAAGAATACTCTATCTCAAAATTATCCATATTGAAAATTGCCATGTTTTTAATTGCATTCTCATCATAAAGAGCTGCTTGTATATATGCTTTTAAAGTTCCTCCTTCTTCCGAAAAACTTTCAAAACCCAGCTCTGCAAGCTCTGCTACTAATATCTCATTGCCAAGCTCTTGTGGGTTTATATCTACTTCTAATTCTATATATTCCATAAAGCCAAAAATAATTGATTTTATTGAATTATTTTATGTTTTATATTTTTTTAATACAAGGGATATTAACAATAATTTATTTAAAGTTTTCATTAAAATATAAAATATTTCAAAATTACAAAAGCCTAATATCCTATATTTGCATACATTAAACATAATTAGCAAAGCTTATCATTAAATAAACCATTTTGAATTTTGAATTTTTCATAAGTCGTAGATTTTTAAAAGAAAACAAAAAGAAATTTTCTCAAACTGCATTGAATTTATCTGTGTTAAGTATTGCACTTGGGCTTGCAGTTATGATATTATCGGTGAGTATAGTTACTGGTTTTCAAAAGAGTATACGTGAAAAGATTGCTGCTTTCGAGGGGCATATACAAATTAGTCAATATGACTATAATAATTCTATGGAGCTATCTCCAATACAGCGAGATATAAAAGCGGAATCTACAATAAAAAATCATACCGGAATTAAAAGTATCTCCTCTTTTGCTTACAAAGGTGGCATTATAAAATCAAATGGATTAATACAAGGTTGTGTATTGAAGGGTGTTGATACGGATTATGACTGGGATGCATTTAAAGACTGGATAATAGAAGGTTCCCTGCCTCAGCTTAATGACTCAACAAGAAGTAATGATGTAATTATCTCCAAGGTAATTGCTAATAAATTAGGGATAAAAATCAATGATGATTTCATCGTATATTTCATGCAAGACCCACCCAGAGTTCGTAAATTCAAGGCTGTAGCATTATATGAAAGTGGATTTCCTGATTTTGATAATAAGTTTATTATTGGTGATTTAAAACAAATTCAAAGACTAAACAAATGGGATAAAAACCAGATTGCCGGTTACGAAGTAATGCTTGACAACTTTGATGATATGGACAAGCAAACCAAATGGATTTATAATGAGATTGACTACAACCTAAAAGCATTAAATCTAAATCAGAGATATCCTTTTATTATGGATTGGTTAAATCTGTTGGATACTAATGTGTATTTTATTCTGGGATTAATGATAATAATATCCGGTATTGGTATGGTTGCAACTTTATTAATTCTGATTTTAGAAAAAACAAAGTTTATAGGAAGTTTAAAAGCAATGGGTGCTAAAGACTCCAGTATTAGAAAAATATTCATCTATCACAGTATCTATTTGAGTATTAGAGGTCTATTACTTGGAAACATAATTGGTATCGGACTCGCTGCTATACAGTATTATTACAAACTAATTCCTCTTGATGCATCAACGTATTATATGAACGCAGTACCTATTAATCTAAATTTAGTCTATATTATTTTATTAAATGTGGGAGTACTACTGATAATTTCAATAATAATGTGGGCTCCCTCTCATATAATTAGCAAGATTACTCCTATCAAAGCTCTTCGTTATGAATAAGATTTCTTGTTTATTTTTTTTATCCTTAGTAATCTTTATTTTACCAACAAAAATCTATAGTCAGAATCTTATTGAAGTAAATTTTAGTTATAGAATTACATATTACAAAGTAAATATCACCACACCAAATACAACTATAAATTATACACCACAGTATGTCTTTATTTCAGAGTTAACGTTAAAAAAAAGACGGCCAAGAATAACTAATTTTAGAGGAGGTATTAATTTTATTAATAGAAATAACAAAAGAAAATAATATTTAATAAATCATGAAACATTTTACTTTTTCTTTACTTATATTATTAGCAACTACAATTATTTCTTGTAGTAATAATAAAAATGAAATTACATCTAATATCAACAATCCTTCAATTCCAGTTTTAAGCAACGATTCCAGAATAAATACTTTATTAAAAACAGATATAGAAAAAGAGATTAACAAATGCGAAACTGAAAAAGCCAATTATCTAAAATTTCTTTACGCATATATGCCATTGAATGACAGATTAGACTATCCATTTTCATATTATTCTAATCTTGTTGATTATACAATAGAATCCAAAAACTATTTCTCTTGGGGAAAAAGTGTTCCGGAAGATATTTTCAAATATTTTGTACTTCCTTATCGCATCAATAATGAAAACTTAGATAGCTCACGCCAGTTTTTCTATCATCAATTAAAGAACAGAATTGACACTATGAATATGTTAGAAGCTGCTTTAGAGGTAAATCATTGGTGTCATGAACATGTTGCGTATCAAGCAAGTGACTCCAGAACATCAGCTCCACTAGCAACTTACAAAAAGGGTTATGGCAGATGTGGCGAGGAATCAACATTTACTGTTGCAGCATTAAGAGCGGTGGGAATTCCAGCCAGACAAGTTTACACTCCACGTTGGGCCCATACCGATGATAATCATGCCTGGGTGGAATTTTGGGCCAATGGAAAATGGCATTTCTATGGAGCTTGCGAGCCTGTTCCCAAAGCAAATATGGGCTGGTTTACTGAGCCTGCAAGACGCGCGATGCTTGTTGTATCAAGAATTTACGGTCCTTACAATGGTAAAGAAAATATTCTTTTTAAAAATTCTTATCAGAGTTCAAATAATAGTTTATACGTTTATGCTCCAGTTAAAAAACTACATATTAAAATTATTGACAATAGTGACAAAGCTGTAGAGAATGCTCAGGTAGATTTCCAGATTTATAATTATGCTGAGTACTATTCTTTGTATAAATGCAAAACAGATAAAAATGGAATGGCAAGTTTCGAAACCGGACTTGGCGACGTTCTTATTTGGGCTCATACAGATAGTAGTTATGCATACAAAATGCTTCGAAATAATGGCGATACTTTTGCTTTAGTATTAAACAAAATAGCTGACAAAAGCTATAAAATTGACCTTGACTACAATCCTCCAATTCAGCCTGAACCAAGACCTGTTGATAAGAAATTGACTGAGAAAAATAACTTAAGATTAGCTTATGAAGATAGCTTAAGAAAAAGCTTTGAAAATGAATACATTGATTCTATTAGTTGTTCTAAAATAGCAATTCAAAATGGCATTAAGATTATGGAGTTATGGCCAATGATTAAGAAAGGACGTGCCAACTGGGATGAATTATGCACTTTTATTGAAAAAGCACCTGATAGTCTTAAAAATAGAGCTATGGACTTATTACGAAATATCTCCTTGAAAGATTTACAAGATTGCAAAGCCGATATACTTCTCAATCATCTTAACAACACCATTTCTTCGGAAAGATTAGATGGAATAAACAAAGAGTATTATGTAAAATATATATTAAATCCACGTATTAGCTTAGAAGCATTATGGCCTTGGAGAGATAAGCTTAGAAACTGCTTGACAAACACCGCTACTCCCAAAAAATATTATCAATGGATAAAAGACAACATTCAAATTAACGACAGTTTGAATTATTCCGGTGTTATAATAAATCCAGCTTCTATTTTTAAATATCATATTTCGGATACATATTCTCGTGATTTACTTTTTATTGCTATGTGTAGAGCCAATGGAATCCCTGCCAGATTAGAAGAAGGAACCTCATTGCCACAATATTATCAAAACGGCTCATGGAAAACAATTAATTTTAACATAAAGAATAATAAAGCTGAAAAATTCGGTTATCTACATTTACAAGCAAAAAATAAAAACGACAAATTATTGTATTACAAGCATTTTACCATTGCGAAGTTAAAAAATGGAATTTATAAAACTCTGGAATTTAATTGGGACAAGAACATAAATTCTTTTGATGACAAAATAAAATTAGCCACTGGCAACTATCGATTATGTACAGGAAATAGAATGGCTGACGGAAGTGTATTATCACAATTTGAGTTTTTTAATATTTATGAACATAAAACAGCCAATATAGAAGTAACTTTAAGAAAATCTTCAGCAAAAATTTCAGTACTTGGAAAATTAAATGAAGTAAATAATTTCATTAAAAAGCAGAAAAAAAATGCTTGCACTATCTCTAATAAAACTTACAAAATACTACTCTGGTATCGCCCTAATAATGAGCCTTCAAAACATGCTATTGAAGATATTGTTAAAGCCAGAGCAATGCTAAACAAAAACAATGTGGAACTATGGTTAATAGGCGACCAGGAATATATACAAGAAGAACTTGACCCTAAATATTTTTCTAAACTTTTAAATAAAAGTATTTTTTATACTGATTTAAATCTCAATTTACTTCATACAGCAGAAAAAAATACTAAAATAAAATTTGGTAACGAATACCCTTTTATGATTTTGTTAAATACTAATAATGAAATAATATTTAAATCAGAAGGATATTCCATTGGAATAGGAGAAGACATAAATAAGGTTGTAGAAAAAGATATGAGATAGTCTTTTCTTTAATTACAGGGAATCTAATTTAAGTCTATATAATTTAAAAAACAAAAAGCTCAATGCCAAGGCATTGAGCTTTTATATAAAAATGTCATTATCTGTTTATTGCATATTAGCCATAATTTCTAACATATCAGCAAGACGGTTAGAATAACCAGCTTCATTATCATACCAAGAAACAACTTTTACGATATTTCCTTTTACCATTGTCAATCCTGAATCAAAGATAGAAGAATGAGTATTTCCAACTATATCAATACTTACTATTGGGTCAACACAATACTCCAAAACACCTTTCATTGGTCCTTCAGCAGCAGCTTTCATAGCAGAATTAATTTCCTCAACAGTAGGAACTTTCTCAAGCTCACAAGTTAAATCAACAACAGAACCATCTGGTGTAGGAACGCGCATAGCCAACCCATGCAATTTACCATCAAGCTCAGGGATTACCAATCCTATCGCCTTAGCAGCACCTGTTGATGTTGGAATAATAGAAACAGCAGCAGAACGTGCACGACGTAAATCTTTATGAGGAGAATCTAAAATAATTTGGTCATTAGTATATGAGTGAATCGTGTTCATCAATCCGGTTTTAATACCAAAATTATCATTAAGAACTTTGGCTACAGGAGATAAACAGTTTGTTGTACAGCTTGCATTAGAAACTAATTTATGCTCAGGTTTTAGCTCATTATCATTAACTCCTAATACTATTGTTGCATCAACATCATCAGCAGCTGCAGAAGGTACGCTTAATAATACTTTCTTAGCACCAGCTTCAAGGTGTTTATTCATTTGTTCACGCTTACGGAAAATACCTGTACATTCTGCAACAATATCAATATCTAAATCCTTCCAAGGAAGGTCCTTAGGATCACGCTCAGCATAAACACGAATCTTTTTATCATTAATGATAAGATAATCACCATCTACAGTTACAGTTCCATCAAATTTTCCATGAACTGAATCATATTTCAATAAATGTGCTAAAGTAGTAGTGTCTGTTAAATCATTAAATGCTACTACTTCTACATTTTCTTTCTTTAGCAATGCACGGAAAGTAATTCTACCAATTCTTCCAAAACCGTTTATTGCAACTCTTACTTTTGTCATAATTTAATATTTAAGAATGTTATACTATTCTATTGTATTTATTAATACGCGAAAATAGTATTATTTATAATGTATCTAATTAATTTATTTATATCAAAAAACATAAATAAGATTAATAATCTTCAACATTTATGTCTTCATCAAATTCTAAACCTTCGTTTAACTCATCTTCAAAGCTATCATCAAATTCACTAAGTTCTGAATCACCCATAACACTATTAGCATCAAGGATAGAAATAAGCTCAATCTCAAACTTTACATCTTTACCTGCCATGTCTAGATTACCATCAAGAACAATAACATCGCCATCAATTTTGTGTACCTTAAAAACCATTACCTCTTCCTCTGAAGGAACCTGAATAATATCACCTACATTAATCTCCTTATCACCGAAAACCTCCTTACGATTAACTTCTATAAGAAGCTCTTCATCATATTCTCCATAAGCATCAGCAGGCTTAAGAACAATAGTTTTCTTATCATCAACTTTCATCGACTTTACAGCCTCTTCAAAAGCAGGTAACATCATCTCGTCACCAATGGTAAACATAAGCGGTTCAGACCCCACTGTGGTATCAAAAACCGTATCATCCAGATATGAACCTGTATAATGAACCTTTACTATATCCCCTGTTTTGAGCATAATGCAATCAATATTTTTAAAATGAATAATTATATGCAAAATTACATATTTTAAACCAAACAAATGAATCTATTTGTACAATTATTTTTACACTTATAAATATCAATAAAAAATACAAACTTGAGCATTTATTCATCTTTAATAATTATGCAAAAGGCTATGAAATAAAGCCCTAAATAAGAATTATATAGAACTAATTTAGAATAAACAAGTAAAATAAAAACCTTACATTTGCAATTCAAAATAAGTTAACGAACAATTAACATTTAAATTAAAGATAAAAGATATAAATTTATGGAAACTAAAAACTTAGGCTTTAATTCAAAGCTAATTCATTCCGGCCAATTTCATGATGAATTTGGTAGTGCAACTGTTCCAATTTACCAAACATCTACATTTTCTTTTAGGAATGCTGACCATGGAGCAGCATGTTTTGCAGGCGAAGATGATGGTTTTATATACACTCGTTTAGGCAACCCAACAATCGGTGCATTGGAAGATGCAGTTTCTGATTTGGAAAATGGCTATAAAGGTATTGCAACTGCTTCTGGAATGGGAGCTGTAACATCAGTCTATTTTGGAATGTTAGGTGCTGGTGCACACATGGTTGCTCACAATGCAGTTTATGGACCTTCCAGAATGGTGATGGAAACACTATTCAAAAAATTTGGTGCAGAATCTACTTGGGTAGATGCTACTGACGCCCAAAACGTTATTGATGCTATTCAAGATAATACTAAGTTAATTTATCTAGAGACACCAGCAAATCCAACTATGGGAATCACTGATATTGAGGCTGTTGTTAAAATTGCACATGATAAAGGAATTCCTGTTTGCGTTGACAACACTTTCAGCTCTCCTTACCTACAAAAGCCTTTGGATTTAGGTGTAGATATTGTACTTCATTCTATGACTAAGTTTATCAACGGACATGCTGATATAGTTGCAGGAATGGTTGTTACTAAAACTGAAAAATATTATAGTGAAATTCGTGGCGCTATGATGAATATCGGTAGCAATATGGATCCTCATCAAGCATATTTAGTACTTCGCGGCTTAAAGACTCTTGCAATAAGAATCGAAAGAGCTCAAGCTAATGCAATGAAAGTTGCTAATTACCTGGAAGCACATCCTAAGATTGAGTGGGTTAAATATCCCGGCTTAAAATCTCATCCTCAATACGAATTAGCTAAAAAGCAAATGAATGGACCTGGTTCAATGATTAGCTTTGAAGTTAAAGGAGGGCTAAAGGCTGGTAAAATACTAATGGATAATGTTCATTTAGCTTTATTAGCGGTATCACTAGGAGGTGTAGAAACATTGATACAACACCCTGCTTCAATGACACACTCTAAAATACCAAAAGCAGATAGAGAAAAAGCTCACATCACTGATGGCTTAGTAAGACTTGCTATCGGAATAGAAGATGTAGAAGATATTATCGCCGATATAGATCAAGCTTTGGCTAAGATTTAATAGGTGATATAACTGAGTCCCTTGCCGCCCTTACCGGGGCGGCTTTTTTTTGCTTTAAAAATTATTAACCTGAGCTTATGCCAGATGACTCAAATATATGAATAACTATCGTGATAATACAAACAAATTTAAGAAAGCATTTAATTTTTAGGATTCTAAGTGGTACATGTGGGTAACGGCAGTCCGTCTAATAACCTCCATTTATTTAGTTTATATTTGGTAAAATATCTAATTTTTAGCAAATATAGGCCTTTTGGGCGGTAGATTAATAAAACGGGGAATAAAATCTCAAAAATATATGTTAGCTTAGAGTAGCTGATTTTAGGTTTGAGAGTAAGTATATAAGTAAAAAATATAGACAAAACTTCCCTTAGATAAGGTCTTAGTTTTGATATTCCAATTATATTAATTAAACGACGCAAA
>JAMOQI010000055.1 GCA_027064095.1 Bacteroidales bacterium
CAGAGGAAAAACAGCCTTGAGTTTTTTCATTAGTTTTTGTTTTTATACAGGCACATTAAAATTTATAGACCCGGGGCTTGATGGAATAGTGATTAAAATGTCTGATCTTATAATATTAGGACAGACTATTGCAATACAGAATTAGTTATAAAATTATTTACACTGGTAGAGTTTATTGGCAATTAATTCTATTCCACAATTTATTTAGAAATTCAATTTCCCTTTTTAGATATTTGAATATATCTTCCTTTTTTTTCTGGCTATCTTTATGATTACCAAGTATTTCATCATAGTACTGTGCGGCAACAATATCGCTGCTAATACCTTTCCAAGGTGGTTTTATCCCAATTGCTTTAGAAACAGTCTTATTTGAATAATCTTTTGATATTTCCGGATGATAATAATTTCCCGTTTCTATTAACTGTTTTAAATCAAAAACTTCGTATTTGTCAATTACACAATTGTAAACAATTGCTTTTTTTGATTTTAATAAATCATTCAATTTATTTTTAATTTGAATTTCAGGATTTTCTTTTCCATCAGCAATAAATTTTTCTATATCTGTTTCCTTATTACCTATTTTTGAATTTGCAATGGCAAAAGGAATAGGCTGGTATGGTCGTGTTCCAACATAAAGAGGAAGGGCAGGAGTAAAATATAAAACCTTTATAAATATGTAGTTATCAATTTCATAGTTGATTTTTTGTATTCTTAATAGATTATTTGAATCAAAATTTATTATTTCCTTATTTTCTATTTTAGACTTAATTTGGAGTTGCTGAATGTTAGTTAGTTCTTGGTTTTTGACTAAATTGTTAAAGTCTTTATTGTTATTATACAATTCGAATTGTTGTTCAGTGGATATGCTTGGGATATCAAAAACAGAAGGCTTAGTCACTTTTTTCCAACAGTGACCAATAAAATCACAGTCGTAAGGAGAAAAACACTGTATCCCAATTTCAATTTTAGGAGAGTGATCAACTTCTAAAATAGATAATTCTTCTGCGATCTTAGTTTCTACATGTTTTTTTCTTTGTTTTACCTCTTTAGTGACATCTGTTATTACAAACAATTTGTGAATATCCATGGTCTTATCCATAACATAATTCTCATTAATATGTATTAATGAAAATGAATTAATCTTCAAGCCGGCTTTTTCTAATACGTAATATTGCAATGCAGCATCTTTATAGTATGTTTCACTTAGTTTTTTAGAGCTTTTTACTTCATAAGCATCCCATGCGTCTTCATTTTTTACTAGAATATCCAAAAGTATTAATGTTTTATTAGCTTGAAAACCAGCTTCGTAAATAATATTCTGACCTTCTTGTATTAGAATTGAAGTTCTCTCAATAGCTTTTCTATATTGAGAAGGGTGTTTTGGACCGGCATCAATACCTCCCGGAAATAGATTTTGTGCATATATTCCAACATTTGTACCTCTTCTAAATACAGCAAGACGCTCTGCAGGCATTCTATCTCTTAGAAAAGATCTTTTTTTGTGTAAATATAATTGTTTAAGGCATTGTTCTCCTTTAATATAAGTTGATTTTGATAATATATGCTTTTCCATATTGAGTATTGTGGTTTATTAATTAGTGCAAATGTACAACGAACATCACTTCAATATAACGATTTTACAAGATTTAGTTAGTGTTATTTACCATTTTAATCTGCATTATTTATTCAAAAGCAAAGCGAATTGTATTAATAAGCTATGAGTAACGGGGTGTAATGCAGGAAAATCCTCCAGAAATAGTTCGGGCCAAGCTGATTTAGAAAAACTCAAATTTGGGTATTTGAAAAATATCCAAATTTATTAACATCAGTTAGATATTAGCTTTCTGTGAGTGAAATCTTATGTCGAACTGATGTTGTTAGTTTTGCTTAATCGTCAGGATTATTTGTTGTAGAGTTAAAACTTTGAATTATATATTATTTGTAACATTACTTATTAATAAAGCCTATTTGTGTTTTATCAGCTTTTATCACTTTTGAATAAAAATCACTAAATGTAGAAAAGTCATCAGCAGGTACTATATCCTTTTTGAAAGTGATATATCTAATAGCTATAATCTTATTACCTTTTTTCTCAAATGTAAGGCTATAGTCAGCATAAGGTGAGTTGTAGATTTTGTCTTTTGGAATTTCAGCTAATTTTAGATTCGATGGTATATTAATAATAAGTTTCTCTTTTTGATAGTCATCATTGATAAACTTCCAAAAGTCCAAATCATACTTTCTGTCAGGATTATTGATGAAATCAATAGGTTTTTGCTTTGTTGTAAACGGAAGTTCAATTAGTTTAGTGGAACCAAACTGTGTAAACGCATCATAAACATCGAAATTATAGTCGTAAGTAATGGAATCGTCATTTGTATAGAGTGTAGTATCAAAATTAATATTATTCAGTTTAATATTAGAAAAGTCATCACTAATAGCACTTTGTATTTTTTGTCTTCTTTTCTTTTTGCCAATATCTCTATATGCATTTCTTGCGGAGGCTGCATAATCCCCATACTTAATAGCTTTTCTATTAATGTTAATGTCATCATTATTAATGTTAACAGTTGATTCTCTGTAAAATGCATTTGCTACTCTTGTTTTTGAATCGAGTAGGTAAGGTTCAGAATTATTATCATTAATTTCTAAAACAAATGCACCTTTTAATATTTGTCCCATTGTGCTAAAAGGATTTAGGTCAGAAGTTAATTCCACTATATAATAAGTGTTATTAACATATACTTTTGCAATTGCATGATTAAATCCTATATTTGGTAATAAAAGATCCTCTTGACCATTATCTCTGGTATTTACTAAGACAATCTCAGCCTTATAACCAGCCTCGCGGCACATGGCAACGAAAAGAGTGCTAACATCTTTGCAGTCGCCAATTTTTGTATTTATTACTTTACTTGCTTTTTGAGGTACAACACCATTTTGTCGGAATGGGATAGAGCTGTAGTGGATATTTTGAACAACATAATTATAAAGAAGTTTTATTTTTTCTAAATCACTTAAATTATTTTTGCCTTCAAGTATTTTTTTAGTGACATCTTGTACTTCAAAATCAGATTTAGCTTTGGTGGTTGAAATGTCATAATACCATTTATTAATCCAATTCCAGTCTTTAATGGTGCTTAAATAAAGTCTGGAGGCAAAATCCGAGAAATCAGGCATATATTTCTCAGTTTTCACACTAGGTTCATTTTCTTGCTCCCATGTGTACTTTGTGAATTCATCATCTACTTTTACAATTGAAGGTTTCAAATTAGAATGATTCATTTTATAAGTAAACTCTAAGGAATCTTGCACTATCATTGAATATTTTATTTTATTGTAAGGAAATTGGTATTCAAAATATATATCATCCCAGAAGTGTTTTAATAATTTACCATTATTTGCATATCGCAATGTATAAATTAGCAATATAGCATCATTTTCTTCTAGATTTGTAAAAACAATTTGCCCATTATTAGTTTCTGCCTTTAGTTTATTTCCATCTGATTTAAGAACTTCAGCTTTTTCAATGTCTGCATTTCTACTCAAATTATATTCTTTCCATTGATCAATTCCTGATGAATTAAATACTTTGATAAGTAAATATATTTTTTCTTCACTACCTCCGTCATGATAAACAACTCTTTGTGTTTCATATCTAATAATTAAACTATTGTCTTCCGGATAGTCAGTAGCTTGTTCTGATTTATCATATAATTCATAAAGATCCGGTTTTTTAAAATAATCAAAGACTGTATTTTTATCGGTGTATTCTCTATAAATCTTTCTAGTATCAAAATTGGTAGGGTCGTAGAGCAATGATTTCTCAAAATATTTTATAGCTTTTTCTTTATTATTATTTTCTTTATATGCAGAGGCTAATTGCCCCATATAATAACCGACATAAGGTGCTTTTTTTAATAATTTTTCATAAAGTTTGATGGCTTTGTTATAATTACTTATTCCGGCATAAGTAGCGGCTAGAGTATTAGTGTAACCTGGTAAAAATTCTTCATTTTTCTCCATCATTACATAAAGCTTAATGGCCTTTGGCATATCGCCCATATGAGAATATATATTAGCTAGAGCATCAATAGCTGTTTTGTTATAATTATTTTTAATGTACTTTTTTAATATTGATATACCAAGATTATAATTATTTAATACTTTTACTGCTATCAAATATTCATAATTGACAAATGTCCACGTATTTGGATATTTGGAAAATGCTTTGTGCATCATTATTATCATTTTTTCCTGCTCTTCTCTAGCATTTAGTATATCAATTCTGTTAGAATAAACTTCTTTGCTATTTCCGAAAATGTCTGCTATTTGATTAGTTATTTCTTCTGCTTTATCATAATCCTTTTCTTCCATTGCCTCATCATACAGTAGTCTTAATGATAGTGGATTATTTTTGTCTTGTTTCTTAACTTTCTCAAGTTCAAGACTTAATAAGGTATTAGCATCTTCCCTAATATACACATTCATTAAGAGGTTTGAAATATATGAAGATTTAGGTGCTGATTTTTGAGCCTCCAGAAGTACTTTTCTAGTCTCGTATGTTTTATCATTACTCAAATATGCTTTTGATAGCATTATATAATTTAAAATGCTTTTGTTTTTGTTATGCTCATTTTCAAAAAATGTTTCTGTAGTATTTGGGATGTACTTGTTTAAGTAAGATTTTTCTTTTATATAATCATGAAATGCAGCTTTTGTTTCTATACCTTCTACTATATTTCCTTTATCATCAGTAATTCTAATTAAAAAATTCATATCACTAACGTCATCACTTTGGCCTAACTGAATTAATATTCTATTATATCCTGCATTTAGTAAGGCAGTAAAAATATAAGAATCGATGCCATTATTCCTTTCTTCTTCCTCTTGAAAAGCAAGTTTATCGTTTATCCATACTTTTACAGAACCTGATACTCCTAATCTTATTTGAACTTCTCGTTTGATACTGTTAAATACAAAAGATTGAGCAAACATTATAGAATTGTCAACATAAGAATGATAGCCGGGGTGGATCCATCTTCCGGGTCTGTAATTCAATGCTTTGAACCATTTTACTGGGGCGCCATTCCTATTAGTAAATTCATAATCAGGTTCAGGATGAGATATAGCTTCCCAGTTTTTATTATAACCACTGCCAGAAATATTTTCAAAGTTGCCAGCTAATTGCCAATTCATTATCGCACCTATTTTGCTAAAATAATTGTCGCTATTATCAAATTTCCCTATTGACTCTTCATGTTTGCCAAGGGCATAATATATTTTAGCTTTAATTGTTGGATTTATTTTCTCATTCTCTAGAAGTGATTTTAAGAAGTTAAGCCTTGTTTTGGATAATTTTCTTTCACTTCCCAAAATATTATCATCATACCACATAGCATTGAGGTATGGGTTAGGATTGTTACATAATTCTACAAAATCCTTAAAATAATCAAGGCTGGTTTCATCTAGTTTATCGATAGTATTAATAATACTTAGTGTTAAAAGTGCATCTTTTTTTTGCCCATCATCATTGGTGGCTTTTTGTAACTCAACTCGTGCAGTCTCTAAATCATTATTATTAAAGGCATCCCAGGCTTTTTCTATATTTGTTTGAGCAAATACATTTCCTGAAAATATAAAAAGAAGAAGGATTAATACAGTAAACTTTTTTGTGTTTTTCATTTAATATAAATTTGTTAATAATGTGGGTGCAAGATAATAATATTTTTCATATTAATCTTTATTTATATGCCCTATTTAAAGGATTAATTTTTTTAACTTGTATATTATAACTTTGTTGTGAGTGTTGAAATAACAATAAATAAAGAGCTTGTAGAATAAAAGAATAGCATTGTTATAGTGAAGCTCTGGAGATAGAGTAGCAACTTGTTTTGCAGCAGTTTCAGTATAGAATATATTTTATAATGTAGATTTCATGTTTAAAGTAAAATGACAGCAAAAAATTGCTATATTGCGAAACTTTTTAATAAAAGCTATAGCCCTTTTTTTATATAGGTTTAGCTTTATTTTTAAATATAAATTTATAATAAACACATAAGACATGATTGATTTCACATTAGATGAAGAACAGTTAGCGATTCAGGAGAAGTATCGCAATTTTACAAAAGAATGGATAATACCAAATGCACGTAAATATGATTTATCTGCAGAATTTCCTTGGGAAGTGGTTAAAGCGGCTTACAAAAATGGTATTATGAATGGTCCAATACCTAAGAAATTTGGTGGTAATGGATATTCTCTTTTACAAGGTGCAATAGCAGCAGAGGAATTAGGAGCAGGTTGTATAGGAATTGGCATCGGAATAGAGGCAAATACTTTAGCATTGACACCATTATTGCTAGCAGCAAATGAGGAACAACAAGAGCGTTTCTACGGAATGATTAATGACGTTCAGGGAGTTGCCGGATATGCTTTGACAGAACCTAATGCTGGCTCTGATGTGCAAGGAATTAAATCTACAGCAATAAGAAAAGGAGATAAATATATTATTAATGGGCATAAAAGATTTATAACAAATGCTGAAGTTTCAACTTTCTTAACAGTATTTGCTTTAACTGATCCTGAGAGAGGTAGCCGTAGTTTATCTGCAATTGTGGTTCCAACCAATACTCCAGGAGTTGAGATAAAACCTCATATGATGAAGATGGGGCAAAGAGCTTCTGTACAAAACGAAATTATTTTTCATGATGTAGAAGTTCCTGTTTCAAATTTATTAGGACAAGAAGGACATGGTTTTTTAATTGCAATGAAAACTTTTGATAGAACACGTAATGGGGTAGGTGCTTTAGCACTTGGTGCAGCACGTACTGCTTTTGAAACATCTCGTGATTGGGCAAAAAATAGAATTCAATTTGGTAAACCTATTTCTGCACAGCAAGTTATAGCGTTTATGTTAGCTGATATGGCAACGAGTCTTGAAGCTACCAGAGCTTTAGTTTGGAAAGCAGCTTCAGCTTATGATCAAGGATTGAAGAAAGCTTCAATGTATTCTGCAATGGCAAAGCTATATGCTTCGGATAATGCAATGAAAATAGCTACTGATGCTGTTCAAATAATGGCAGGTGATGGCTATTCTCAAGATTATCTTGTTGAGAAAATTATGCGTGACGTTAAGTTAAATCAGATATATGAAGGAACTAATCAGGTTCAAAGATTGGTGATATCTAAATCTATTTTGAAGTAAGTTAATTTTAATTTAATATATAATAAAGCCAACTTGTTTACAGGTTGGCTTTTTTATTGTAATTCCTCTTTGTAATTTGATGTGTCAGAGGTTTTCCATGCGCCTTATTCACTGTATTGAATAAGGTTTTTATTTGTTTGATTGTTATATTAAACTAATATGGAATTATTCATATGTTTTTTAAGCTGTATTATAGAGGTAAAATTTAATAAGGATATAGATAATTGATATTCGATAATTAATATTGATGTTATGGAATAAAAAAAAGGCTCGCCATTTTAGCGAGCCTTTATAGTATTGTTTAGGACTATAACTTAGTTTTTGTCCCAGAATAGTTTAGTAGAAAGAAGGTCACCACCTACAGCAGCTGCAGCAGCTTTGTAGTTAGCGCCATTTAAAGTTTGCTCATTAACTGGGTAAGTAAAACGAACAGGGATATCTGCTTGAGTCATTCCTGGAGGAGGGTTAAGAACAGGAGCATCTAAACGTCTCCAAGTTGTCCAACCAATAAAACCTCTATTGAAAGAAGCTAACCAAGATTGTTTAGCAATTTTTTCAAAATCAGTACCAGGTGCAGTAGCATATGCTACGCCAGGATTAGCTAAGTAAGTAGCTACATCAGCAGCAGTACCACCCCAATAAAGGATAGAAGCTTCAATTCCGGCATTGTAGTGAGATTCTGCATCACCACCTACGCTATAACCTCTTTTATCAGCCTCAGCTAAATAAAATTCTACTTCATCATAGCTCATAAGTAAGCATTCTAATGTAGGATCTTCTAATTTAGAACTTAAGTGAGAGAATGCAGAATAAGGATTACTTGCACCATAAACACCACCAACATAAGCTAATTTAACAACGCCAGCTTCAGTACTTGTATCAACTTGAGTATAATAAAGAGGTCTACGAGGATCTTGAAGATCATTCATAGGGTCAATTATTGTACTTGTTGCAATGAAGTCATGACGACCACTAGCTACTAAGTCTAAGTAAGTAGGGTTAGTATTAGGAGAAGCTCCTAAATAAACCATAGAAGTGTTATCATCATTAGAAGTTAATAAACCTGCATTATAAGCTTCTTCAACTTTAGATTTAGCAAGAGCATTATCATAATCAGCTAAATGGATACCCATTTTTAATTTTAGTGCATTAGCAAACATTTTCCATTTTGCAACATCACCTCCATTATAAAGGTCTGCACTACCAAAGCTTCCATTAGTATCATCTAATTTTGCAATAGCAGCATCTAATCTAGTAAATAAGCTAGTATAGATACTTGCAGCATCATCATATTTAGGATTAATGTTCTCGTCAATACTTAAAGCCTCAGAATAAGGGATATCACCAAAAATATCTACCATTCTTTGGAAAGTATAAACATTTAAGATTTCAATAATTGCTAATCTGTTTTTCTGAGCTGCAATATCTTCAGGTGCAGCATATTCTTCAGCAGCAATTAGTTTACTAGCTTCTTGCAAATCACGTAATACATTACGGTAAAATGTCAAGAAAGCATTATCAGGGATACTACGGTTAATAACATCGTAGTTTGCTTCGTCAGTATAAGTAGTTTCAGTCACATATTGTGCCCAAATCTTCCAAATATTGGTATTTACGTTCATGCTAGCTAACTGATTAGCCAGACCTTTCTGTGCATTGCTGAAAAGAGTTGTGCCCGGAACTTCTTCAGGACTCTTAACATTCTCGTTCATTTCTTCGAAATCTTTAGTACAAGAAGCAGCAATGAATACTAATAAAATAAATAATATCTTTTTCATGCTCTTAATTTTTAGAATTGTAAGTTAATATTAAAGCCAAAATTACGAGTTGTTGGCATTACACCACTTTGGAATCCTTGTAAGTTACCAGAGCTTAAACCAGCTTCAGGATCTGCATCAGGTAAATTTTTGAATATTATCCAAAGGTTAGAACCAACAAAACTAATAGAAGCACCTTTAAAGAAGCTGTCTCCTAAAAGGTCTTTTGAGAAATTGTAAGTAAGAGAAACTTCTCTTAATTTCAAATAAGATGCATCATAAATATAACGAGCATTTGGGTTACGTGCCCAACCATAAGCTGAGTAACGGTCACCAGGAATACGTACGTCATTATCTTTATATGTACCAGTTGGGTCGCCATTACCGTCTAATACTTCAATAACACCTTCTTGGATAATTCCACCGCCATCGGCTAAAGAATTACGTTTTGGGTTACCTAAGTCATTGTTTCCAACAGAGTTGGTGTAAAGACCGGTACCTTCACCATACCAATGGTCAAGAGAGAAAACGTCTCCACCATGTTGCCAATCTAATAAGAAGCTAAATTTCCAGTTTTTAAAGAAAGAGAAACTGTTAGTAAGTCCCATATTCCAGTCTGGGTTTATGTTTCCAATTACGTTATCAGAAGTTGAAGTTTTCTTGTAATATCCTTTACGGCTACCAGAAGAAATGATTTCTTTCTTACCATCAACATATACAAAATCAGTACCTTGGATAGTACCATAAGGTTCACCTACAGTTGCATTAATAGTAATACCACCTTGGTAAGAACCTAATTGTAAATTGTCAACACCTTCGAAAAGAGAAACAACTTTATTTACGTTTTTACTCCAGTTTAATGTTACATCCCAACGGAAGTTATCAGATTTGTATGGAGTTCCAAATAATGAAAGCTCGATACCTTTATTTTCAATTTCACCAGAGTTTACATATTTGTAAGAATATCCTGTAGCTGTTGAAACAGATACTGGTAATATTTGGTCAATAGTATTTGTTTTATAAACAGCGAAATCAAATCCTAAACGTTTTTGTAAGAACATCATTTCTAAACCAGCTTCGATACTTTTAGTTCTTTCTGGTTTAAGGTCGATATTATTTTTCACACTTGGTACTGAGAATAATGGAGTACTTCCAAATGGAGAAGGCTTAGAATAAACATCATAAATACTAGCAAAAGGAGCAGAGTTACCTACTTCTGCATAGTTTAAACGAACTTTACCAAAGTCTAACCAATCAGCTTTAAGAGTATTTGAGAAAACATAACTTAACGCTACAGATGGGTATAAATAAGAAGAAGATTCTTCTGGAAGAGTAGAAGAAACATCATTACGTAATGTTGCATCTAAATAAAGCATGTTTTTGTATCCAACAGAAACACTACCATATAAACCATTAACACCAATAGATTGTTCAGATTCAACAGGAGCATTAACAGGGTTTACAGAGTTAGAAATAGCATAAAGTTCTGGTACAACTAATCCACCATTAGTAGAAGCATATATAGAATTACGAGATGTTCTTCTGATATTGTATCCTAAGATTGCTGATAAGTTGATATCATCAGTAAGGTCTTTTTTGAAATTAGCCATTAAATCATAATTAGATTCGCGGAAGTTATAGTTATAACGAGTATATCCGGAACCAACGTCTAATCTGCTAATACCCCAACGACGTGCAGTACTACCAACAGCCAATCTTTCTTCTTGAATCATTGCATAATAGTCAACAGATGCTCTACCCATTACACTTAAGTAGTCAGTAAGTTTCCAATTAGCTTGTACATTACCGATAATACGGTCACGTGAATCAGTAGTATAGTTTTCGTAACGATCGAAATAGTAATTGTCCCAATATGCAGGATTAGCGTCAATAGCATAATCTCTGTTAATATTATTAGGGTTCCAAGTAATATTTCTACCAGTTAGGTCATATAAATCTTTAAGGTCTTTTACATCAACGTTGGTTTGCCACCACTGACGGAAACTTGAAAGAATATTATTAGAATATCCAGTTGAGTTACGACCTTTAGTATTTGTATTTGCATAATTTACAGATGCAGATACATCTAATCCTTTAGCAAATGTATGAGAAGCATTAAAGCCTAAGTTATTTCTTTTCAATTCACTATTAGGCATTATACCAGTTTGGTATAAGTTAGTGTAAGAGGCACGGAAAGAACTGTTTTCTGAACCACCATTAACAGCAACACCATTTTTAAATGTATATGCGTTATCAAAGAAAGTGATAGCTCCATTAGGAGAATTAACCCAAGGAGTAGCTTTGTTATAGTCTTCTGATTCTGGAACTATAGAAGTCCATTGAAAAACATTTAAGCTGGGATCAAATTTTTGACCGAAAGAAGCATCCTCATAAGTAGGTACATAGAAATTACCATTAGCATCTTCTTCTAAACCAGGATATGTAGCACCATAATATGGTCCGTAACCTGCACCATATTCAGTTTGGTATTCTGGGAAAGTAGATTTGTCAATAACACCCATTGTTACACTAGAAGTAAGAGTGATTCCAATAGCTTCTTTACCTTTTTTAGTTCTGTTACCTTTTTTAGTAGTAATAATGATAACACCGTTTGCAGCGCGTGATCCGTAAAGAGCAGTTGCAGCAGCACCCTTCAATACGTTGATAGACTCAATGTCATCTGGGTTAATGTCAGATACAGCAGAACCGAAGTCATATCCACTTCCACCTTGACGCTGAGCTGAAGTATTGGTGTTGGTATTGTTAACAGGTACACCATCAATAACGAATAATGCTTGGTTGTCTCCTGTTAAAGAGGTAGTACCACGAATAATAATATTGGTAGATCCACCAAAGTTACTATTTGTTTTTACTTGTACACCAGAAACTTTACCAGAGATAGAATTAACAAAGTTGTCGTTTTTAACAACATTGATGTCATCTCCACTAACTTCTTGTGTAGCATAACCCAAAGATTTTTTCTCTCTGGAAATACCTAATGCAGTAATAACAGCGCCTTCAAGTTCTGTAACGCTTGGTTCTAAAACCACATCAATGGTAGTTTTTCCTCCAACTTCCACTTCTTGAGTAGCCATACCCACGAATGAGAACACAAGTGTCTTGTGTTTTTGATCGAAAGTTAGTTTGTAGGTTCCATCAGGGGCACTTGTTGTACCTACCGTTGTTCCCTTCACAATAACTGTAGCGCCTGGTATTCCTTGTCCATCTTCTGAACTAGTTACCTTACCACTTACAGTTGTAGTTTGTGCTTGAATTAGTTGCATCCCTGCTAAAAAGAAGAATGCAATGAAAAAAGTAATTTTTCGCATAACAACTAATGTTTGGTTAGTAAATAATTAATTAATAAATCTAAAATTTTGGTTTGTGATTTCATGTTAAATTAAGTTTGTTTCTAGTAAGTTTGTTATTTAATCTAGCATCGTATCCAAAAACAACGCAAGTTAGTAATTAAATCTTAAAAAATGATAAAAAATGGTAAAATAATTTAACATTTTAGTAGTGTTAATTTTATATAAAGTTAATATGTTGTATGTCAGAATTATAAGTTTGTTGTGTTTTGATGTATTTTTGAGAGTAGGTTAATAATATTCTTTAAAAGTTAGAATTTTAACAGATAAATTTATGGGATTTTCATTGATTTATGTCAAAAACTCGTGTCAAGCCTTGTAAATATAGCAAAAATCCTCTTGTTTTATTACCTTCAATTTCCTTTATTATGTTTGTGTATAATTTAACTTGTTTTTTATGTTTATTAAGTTCGTTCTCTGATATTGTTGATATATCTGCATATTTAAAATCGATAATCCATATTTCGTCATTTTTATAAATAACTTTATCGGGTCGGTATATCTTATTGTTTTCTGTTAATATTTCTTTTTCATTGAGGCTTTTATTTTTTATGTCAAAAATATCTTTTGTTTTCTCGTCGTTAATTAAGCTATGGAGTAATCTATTAAATTCACTTTTATATTCTTCTGATACATTATTTTCCATTATAGAATCGTCTATTAATTTTGTAATGTTCGATTTTGTATTTAGTTTGCTTAGTAGATAGTGAAGTTGAATACCTTTATGCTTTTTTACTTCAACGCTATGAGGACGATAATCTGTTTTTATTTTTATTTTATTTCGCCAGTCTTCATATATGTAGGTGTGAATAGTATTACTTTCTTTTTTATAAATAGCAAAATTAGCCTTGTGTTTGAAAGGGGATCCAATGCAAATTTCATTTTCTGTTCTGCTTTCTATTTCTTGGTTTATTGTAGGTATATTGGATATTTTTTCATTCCATAGTCCTTTGCCTTTGCTTTTGGAAGAGAAATATAAAATTAGTTGTTCCGTAGGTCTTGTGCATGCTACATAAAACAAATTTAGACTGTCAAGTTTTTTACGATGTTCTTCCTTTTCAAATATCTTTTTCTCTGTGCTTTTTAATCCAATGGATAAATTCTCTACAAGAAGTACCGGTACTTTATCTGATAATTTTTCCGGTGTAGGAATCCACAAATTATCTCTACCATCAAGTTTTTCTTCTAAATTAATGGTAGGGAAGATTACAGCAGGAAATTCTAAACCTTTGGCAGCGTGAATAGTCGATAGCCTTATAGCGTCATTAGTCTCCGGAATATTAATACTTAAATTAGTGTTGTTTTCATTCCAATATTCTAAAAAAGCTGAAAGACTATTGCCGATTTTTTGTGATTGCTCTATGATTATGTCCAATAGTCTATATGTATATGCGTTTTTAGAATTTTTTGGTATAGTTGTGATTATAATCTTTTCAACAACTTCTATAATGGTTAATTGCCTTAGAGCTGATAAATTTAAGTTTATATCTGCCTGATTAAGATAAATAAAAAACTCCTTTGCACTAATAAAATTTGACTTAGCGGTTACTAAACCTAATTCTGAAAGGAAATCTAAAGCTATATATGAGTTTATGGAAACATCAATTTCCTCAATGATATTAACCATACTTATAATATAGGTGATAACTTTAGATTTATTTAGTAAAAGAGCTTCTGAACTTAATATTTTTATATTGTTAACTAAAAGAAAATCGGCTATGAGTCCAATGACTTTTTTATTTCTAGCTAAAATACAAATATCTCCATAATTATAATTTTGATTTTCAACCAGTTCATTTATTTGTAGCAATATATCCGCTAATAATTCTTCATTATTTGTATCGTTATTGAAATTTTTTAATTTAATAAAACCTTCATTATTAGTCTTTGGGGTTTTCTGAAGAAAGTCAGAAAAAACATTTCTCACATATTCTCCTTCAAATTGCAACAGATGAGAGAAAAGAACATTATTAAAATCAATAATGTTCTTAAGTGAGCGGTAATTTGTATCAAGGTTTTTAAATACAATTGATTTTTCTAATAAATTTTGTCGTTCTGTTAACAATCTTTTGTCGCCATCTCCATTGAGTTTTGGCAAATTAACAAATTGTTCTACATCACCATCACGCCATCGATATATCGATTGTTTAGCGTCACCCACGAGTAAACACCTTTTCCCATTAGCCAGGCTGTTGTCTATTAATGGCAAAATATTGTTCCATTGAATAACTGAAGTATCTTGAAATTCATCAATAAGGTAGTTTGAATATTGATGTCCGATTCTTTCATATATGTAAGGTGTATGCTGGTTTTTTATCACCTCTGCAATTTTTCTGTTAGCTTCTGATAAATGTACGATATCATTCTCCAAACTATTAGTGTATATTATTTCTTTAATAATATGAATAAGTGCTAATGGGGTTATCTTTTTTGAGATTAATTTATAAGTGTTGTAATATGGGATAGCATTATGGTAATATTGTCTTGCTCTGTTTATAATTCCTTCTAATTCGGGTTTTGCTATATCGATTAATTCTATAATGTCAGTTTTTTGTGTCTTCTTATACCAGTTATTACCTTCATCTACAAAACTAATAAAAGTTGAATTTTCTATTTTGTTGAGGCTATAAATATTATTATGTCCTGTTTTCATGTAATAGAAGAAATTATATAGCCAATTTCGAGAACAATCACCTTTTTTGAGTCCAAACTTAGTTATGCAATCTAATCCTTCTTGCCCATAAGCCGACATCGTGTTAATGAAAGCTTTTATTTCATCTTTAATAATCTTTTTTATTTCAATGAAATTTTTCAAACTTACACTTTTAAGCTTTTCGATATTTGCATAGTGTTTTGACTCGAAAGTTAATTCTGCCAGTTTAGTTAAAGGCTCGTGTATATCTGCACTTTTTTCATCATCCAATTGGTTTAGAACAAAATCTACCAAGAAATCTGTAATTAACTTATTACTTCCTATTAGTTCAAATAATTTATCTAAAGCATCATTTATAATTGTTGATTTATCTAATTCAATTTCAAAATTAGTGGATAGTTGTAAATCATGAGCAAAACTTCTTACAATGCTTACAACAAAACTGTCGATTGTATTAAATCCTAAATCGCCATAGTTATGTAAAATTCTATTTAAAAGAATAATAGAATTATTCTTAATCTTTTGTTTGTTAAAACCTGTAATTTCTTCAACTTTATCTACAATATGTTTATAATTTTTATCAATATTTTTTATATCCATTTTTTGTAGATATATTAAATATTCAATAAGTCTTTCTTTCATTTCGCTTGTAGCTTTAATTGTAAACGTAAGCGCAATGATTTGTCTAAACTGCTTAGGATTTTTTAAAGCTAAAGCAAGATATTCAATAACTAAGGTGCTTGTTTTTCCAGATCCGGCTGATGATTTGTAAACTACTAAACTCATATAAATTGTTTGTGGCTAAGATAGTAGATTTATCTATATTACTTGATAATAATTCTATCCGATATTCTTATTTTGGTTATTTGGTACATATTTATTTTGATTTTAAATAGATGCTTAGTTTTATTTAGTTAATTTTGCAAAATAATTATAACACAAGACTTAAATCTTAAGTAAAATATTATACACACATGTCGAATAAAATTTTCAATCTTTCTGAAGCTGCAAGTATAGCGATTCACAGTATGGTTTATATTGCAAAGAATGATTCTGTTACTAACGTAAATGAGATATCAGAAGAGTTTAAATTTTCAAAACATCATGTTGCTAAAGTTATGCAAAGATTAACAAAAGTAGATATGGTGAAAAGTAATCGTGGTCCTTCCGGGGGGTTTACTTTGGCAAAACCGGCAAAAGATATTAGCTTATTAGATATTTATGAAGTTATAGAGGGTAGTTTGCCTGAATATGACTGCCCAATGGGATATGATTATTGCCCTTTTAAGAAATGTCTATTGGGGACAATCGTAAATGATATGACTGCTCAATTTAAAGATTATCTTGAAACTCAAAATTTACAGTTCTATATAGATAATGGTTATTAAAAACACCATTAAGAAAAAAACTTTTATTTTACAGGGAAATAAATATTTGTAATCCACTTAGTAGAATCATTTTCGGTACTTGGATCGGTAATGTATTCTTCAAAAGGATCACTTCTCATTTCTAGATTATTATTCTTCATATATTTATCAAGATTTTTCCATGCAATAGTAGAATTTTTGTATGGACCAATATATTTTACAAATATTACATTGCCTTCCGGAATGGTATAAGAATACACCGATTGGTTAATATTATAGTCCTTTCCTGTTTCAATTAAAGCAGTAAAAGATGATATTCCTTGAGGTTGAAAATTGTTCCATTCAACTAGTGGATATGCTTTTGAGGTGATTTTATTTTCACTCATAGTTTTCATAATTAAACTATAAGCATTTGCAATTTTAGACTGTAATTCATCCATTCTTCCGGAGTCGTTATATGCCAGATAGTACTTTACCTCTCTATTCTTCTTAATGATTGTATAACCATCATAATCAGGTTTATCAATATTTTTTTCAACAGATTCTTTCATTTTATCAAGGCCTTTCTTGAAATTAAATGAAGCTCCCTTGTTTATCATATATCCAACAAATCTTCCGAAAGGATAGGGTAAGTTTTTTACATCCATTATCCAGCTAACTTCAACACCTTTTTCTGTTTCTTTAAATTTAAAAGTAGCTTTTGCAGGATCTTCTTGATGTCCAAAAACTAATTCAGTAACAACTTTTTCTCCATATTTACTTTCTACAATTGTTTGTACACTGCGTCCTTCTTTTTCATCAGTCCAAAGCATTTTGGAACCAACACCCATTTGAGGTCCTTCGTATTTTGTGTGATAAACAGAGTCTTGCCATGGAGCCCAATTTTTCCAGTTATGGAAATTATTAACTTGACTAAAAACTCTTTCCATTGGTGCATTAATCACTGTTTTTTCTTCAATATGTACATCTGCCGGTAAAAAGAAAGCCCATATTAACGCTCCTATAATGGCTATAAGAATAATAGATACAAGTATTTTTATTGTTTTCATAGTTGTTGATTTATTATGTTGTTATAGTGGATTATAATTTTGCAAATATAATAAATCTCATATCCACATTTATTAACTTTTATTCAATATGATTTTCTCACAGTTTTACTTAATCGTCAGGATTATTTGTAAATAATCCGAGTTAATGTATTACTTCTTAATAATTCGGTAATTAATTTTATTTTTATCGTTTCTAAGAATAATAAAATAAAGGCCTGAACTGAAATTTTGAATATTTATATTTATCAAATCATCGTGTTTGTTAATAGATTTATCATATACTTTCTTTCCTTGGTTATTATATATCGAAATACTTTTAAACTCATTATTATCACCAATATATATATGAACTAGTCCATTGTTTGGATTTGGATAAATCTTGATGTTAGAATTGTTTTCATTATTTTGTATTCCTGTTGCCAGGTTTATATTTATAGACTTAGTGATAGAATCAATACCACAACCGTTATTGACTATTAGCTTAACATCGAAAGTTCCATTTTGTAAATAAGTGTGCAAAGGATTACTTTGTTGAGAAGTCATTAAATCCCCAAAACTCCATAAATTTTGTCCGGGATTTGTACTTCCATCATTAAACTGGACATAAGGGTCGTTGTTAGTATATGTAAAATCAGCCAAAGGTGTGGCAGTGTTTACATTTGCAATAATTTCTACTTTTTCACTTTTGCACGAAGGTTCTTCAACTTTCCAGTCGTAGAAATAGTAATAGTACGAGTATGGATTTGTATTTGCACTACTCTTTGTTATTTCCAAGATTCCGGGAATGGTGTATGGAAAGTTGACATTTGAGTTATTTCTAAATAAATCTTTTCCTACAAGTCTAAGGTCGTTGGCAACTGGTAAATTAAAATCCAGATTTATAGTGTTATATCCTGAAACAACATTTACATTCCTTGTTGCTAATATGTTACCGTTTGAATTTTGAAGTTTGATACTTCGTACTCCGGTTCCATTAGCGTAAACAGTAACTTCCTTTAAAATAACATTTTTATACACATTGAAAATCAAGGCTTGCTCATAAGCTAAAATTCCACCATTGCTATTATTAGCAACTTTTCCTACTGTCAAAATTGGTTTAATAATTTCGTTTTCAACCCAATAAGAAGTTGTTGATGAAAGATTTGGTGTAGTATAAGTGAATCCTGTATCAATAGGATTTATACTATTAGGATAGTTGTACCAATTTACTAATCCGTTTGCATTTGCGCTTAAAGTGATGCTGCCACCATTACAGATTGCTCCATCAATAGCGTTAGGTTTAAATGGTTTATTAATATGAATATAATTGGATTTAGTCGTTTGATTGCTCCCAAAATTATTTGCTGTGGATAAACTTACAGTGTAATACCCTGCTTGTGTATATGTATGCGATGGATTTCTAAGATTAGAGGTGTCACCGTCACCAAAATCCCAATGCCAACTAGTAGGTCCATTTGTACTCAAATCGCTAAAGTTTATTGTTCCTGTACAACTAGCTGTATCGTTTGCAGTGAAGGAACTTATAGGAGGGACAGTAGCGTATTCGCACTGCCAGCTCGCAATAAATCCTTCCATATTTACGGCTATATCGCTGGTTTGTACTAGTGTTACTGAGCCACTATTAGCCACTATTGTTCCTCCATTGGGTAAAGTGTTTCCATCATAGCTTCCTATTAATGGGGAATTGGCATTAGGTCCATCGTAAATTTTTAAATAATCGTAGTTTGCTTCGAAATTAAATACCGTAAAAGTTAATGTTACTTTGGTAGCTCCAAGGGGAGATATTATTGTAGTTGTGTTTGTATTATCACCATAATTATTAGGTCCTCCTGAATCAAATAAGATACCTGTACAACTAGTTAAGGTTTGTGAACCACTGCCACCAGGCATATAAACTTGGCAAGGATTCACAGTATCTACACTTATATATCCTGTCTTAATTACTGTATCAATACCGCAGCTTCCTCCATCGGCAATAAGTTTAACAGTATAGGAACCGAAATTTGAATATGTATGTTGCGGATTAAAAAGGATACTGGTGTCTCCATCGCCAAAATCCCAATAGAAACTACTACCATTATTACTCAAATTTTGAAAATTTATAACGGCAGGAGGAGTGCAAAAATCTGTTACTGAAGATGTGAAGTCAGCTTGAACGCCTGCCTGATATGCAGCACCTATTCCAACAGCATAAAATGCATTTGTTGTGCTTTCAACCTGTGGAGAACAAGCTCCATAAAGGTCTATTGCTGATTTGATAAAGTAGAATCTGGCATCTGCATATTGTGATGTGTTAGTGAGATATACTGTCAATGCTCTAAAAGTAATCTGAGATGCAGTATCTATACCTAAGCCATTAACGGAGTATACATCGCCATTATCATTAGTACCGTTTCCTCCTGCTGCCAATAAATAATAACAGTAATTCAAAACACCATTATTTGTATGAACACCACCATTGTCAGCGGTGCCAATGTAATAGTTTTGTCCTAAATAAGTATCAGGGTCTCCTTTAGATTTAGGATTTGACATCGACCTTATTGAGTTACCAATATTTTCACCGATTAGCCAATTTGCAGTATTTGGTTTAGCATAAAACTCTATTGAAGTACCAAATATATCGCTGAAAGCTTCATTCATTGCTCCTGACTCATCTTGATAATCTAGGTCGGCAGTATTGGATGTAAGACCATGTGTTATTTCATGTCCAACAATATCTAAAGCAACTAATGGACCAATACTTGAATTACCATCTCCAAATGTCATTACTTGTCCATTCCAATAGGCATTAGCATAGTTTGTGCTGTAATGTACATAGGCTTTTAGTTTATAGCCATTCCCATCAATACTGTTTCTATTATGTTTGTTGTAGTAATAATCATAAGTCATTTCTAATCCCCAATGTGCATCAGTTGCAACCTCATCTTGCTGAGAATTATAATTATTCCAAACATTATTAGAATCAATAAAATCAACTGCACTTCCGTAGGTTGTAGAATTATTTAAATCATAGGTCTCTATCCCCTGACCTCTGGAATTCTCTCTTAATCTAAAAGTATTATTATAAAAATCTGACACGATACTTTGAGTGCCACTATATTTAGTATTGGCAGTTCCTACACTATCAATTTCGTGAATAATATCATTGATAAATAGAATTTTACCATTATTAGCATCTACAAAAACTTCAGAGCGGCTCATTGGCTTATGTGCATATATATTAAACTTGTATGCTAAGCGATATTTTTTTGTATTCTTATTTCTAATAATTTCCATTTCAGCTTTAGGGAAATAGCTTGCCTCAGGATCGTTATTTAATTTCTTTATATACTCTTCTTCTTCAGGAATTTGCCACTTATATACTTTAGCATTTATACTATTTAAAGCATAATTTAGAGCAGTTGATTCACTTAAACCGGAAGTGTATTCCCCTAATGCTTCTGTTTGCACAATACCATTTAAGGAAGAAACTCTACCATTTTTTATGTGAAGTATTAGCATCGCGTCATGGACTTTAGCTTTATCAATACTTAGTTTGTATCGAATATGAGTTTGATTTAAATTGTCTGTAAAACGATTAATTTCAACCAATTCTGCATTGTCGTTAAGCTTAAATTGTTTGCCAATCCATTTTTTAAAATCAGTTATATTTAAATTAAAATTATCTTTAAATTCAATATAATCAATCTGTTGTGATTTGTTAAGGTGGATTTCTTTTGCGCTCTCTACATATTCTTGTGCTTTAGAGCCAAAATAACTTTGTGCATTTATTTGTACCGAAAAAAATGTTAAGAGAAAACTTAATAGAGCTAGGGTGATTTTATTCATAATAGATATTTGTGTGGTGTGTATATATGTGCAAATATATACAAAATTATACTTAAAGCTAATATTTGTATTTGAACTTATATAAGCATAATTGGGAATTTGTAATTAATCATTTTATCTTCAAATACGCAAA
Source organism: Bacteroidales bacterium (assembly GCA_027064095.1). Taxonomy (GTDB): domain Bacteria; phylum Bacteroidota; class Bacteroidia; order Bacteroidales; family UBA1556; genus UBA6267. The sequence goes on from JAMOQI010000055.1 coordinate 21,363, forward strand.
AGCTATTATAAATAAGATATATTGTATTCTTTTCAAGAAAACTGGTGGTATAGAGTTCCAATTGAAGTTGTTGTTCTGAATATTAAAAATACGCTTACTGTTATTTCGCTTAATCTAATAGCTTCTTCTTCGGAGATTATGTAATTGCAAAAAGATAATTTTGTATCTATGCTCTTATACATATATCTAATTTGATAGATAAAAATATGAGGACTGTAAGTAATTGCAGGTTTTATTTTAAAGACTCAATTGGAAAGGCGTAGATATTTTATCTAATAAATATTTTTATAATATTTTAAAATAGACTAAATTTGCAATCTTAAATTTATAATAATACATAATACATAGATATGTCAGGACATAGTAAATGGTCAACCATAAAACGCAAAAAAGGAGCACTTGATGCAAAGCGCTCGAAGATGTTTACAAAAGTAATAAAGGAGATAACAGTAGCCGTAAAAGAGGGTGGCGCAGATGAAACTGCAAATCCACGTCTTAGATTAGCAATTGCAAATGCAAAAGGAATAAATATGCCTAAAGACAATGTTCAAAGGGCTATTAATAAAGCATCAGATAAGGATTCCGCTAATTTTATGGAAGTAACATACGAAGGCTATGCTCCTAATGGTGTTGGTGTTTTTGTAGAATGTACAACTGATAATTTGCAACGCACGGTTTCTAATATTCGTTCTTATTTTAATAAGTATGGTGGTTCTTTAGGTAAAAATGGATCTCTTAGTTTTATTTTTGACCGTAAAGGAGTTTTTAGTTTTCCTATGAATGATATCGATCTTGATGAGCTTGAGTTAGACCTTATTGATGCCGGTGCGGAAGATATCGAAGTGGAAGATGGAAATATTACTGTTACCACTGCTATGGAAGATTTTGGTAATATGGTAAAGAAGTTAGAGGAACTTAATATTGAGACAGAGAGTGCTAAGTTAGAGAGAATTCCTATTAATATGGAAACTTTAGACGTGGAAAATGCCAAGAAAGTTCTTAAGTTGATTGATGTAATTGAAGATGATGATGATGTGCAAAATGTGTATCACAATCTTGAAATAACAGAAGAACTTATGGCAGCTTTGGATGAATAATATTTTAATATAATATTTTATGAAAGCCTAAATTTTATTTGGGCTTTCTTTGTTATTATTAATACCTACTAATGTGAAACATAGAGTTGATGTCGATTATTTCATAGAAGGAGAAAATCTAATTCCAATAAATGAATTTCCACTGGAAATTGCTTCGAAATCCGGGCTTATTTATGAAGTAATTCGTATAAATAAAGCTAAGCCATTATTTCTGAAAGAGCATTTAAATAGGTTATTACATTCTGTTGAGATACTTAGTTTTCCTAAGTTTGATTTGGAAATTATTAAAGGATTAGTTTATAAATTGATAGACGCCAACAAAATAAATATTGGTAATATTAAGCTGGTAATAAGTAGTATAGATGATTCATCAGTAAGGCCTTATTTATATTTTATTCCTCACAGATATCCTAGTGATATGCAGATTAAAGAGGGAGTAAAAACTCTCTTACAGTATGATGAAAGAAAAATGCCTCAGGTTAAGATTGCAGATTGGAATATTAGAGGAAGGGCAAATAATTTAATTGATTCAGAAGGTGTTTATGAGACTTTACTTGTAAATTCTAATGATGAAATTACAGAGGGTAGTAGGTCGAATGTTTTTTTTATATCAAACAATGATTTAATAACTGCTGCAGATAAAGATGTACTCTCTGGAATTACACGTGAAAAAGTGCTTGAGTTGGCTATAAAATTGAATATTAATATAATTTATAAGTCTCTGCCTGTTAATGGTTTAACTTCAATAGATGCTGCATTTATTACAGGGACTTCGCCTGGTGTTTTACAAGTTAAAAGAATTGGTGATATTAAAATAAAAGTTAATAATCCTATTTATGTAAAGATAAATAATGCTTTTAATAAACTGCAAAATGAATTAATATAGTTTTGTCATTATTTCTGCAAAAAGAAGCAAAAAATAATGCCAAATCCAAATATTTATATTGGTAATCAGCTAATATTAAAGTTATTACTGATTTATTGAAATTATAGAATTGAAGGAGTAATTTAAAAATAAAGATCTTTTGTGATACAGATATAATTTTTACTATATTAGCGGAGAAATATTAACCTAAACTTATTATATTATGATATTATTAGATGACTTTGACTTAGGGCTATATAATGAAATGGGGCCTACTGGTATTATTACTTACCTTGCATTAATGGTTATATTGATTGCAGCTCAATGGAAAATATTTGAAAAAGCTGGAAAACCAGGATGGGCTGTATTAATTCCAATTTATAACACAATAGTATTGCTTGAAATTGTTGGCAAGCCATGGTGGTGGATATTATTGTTTTTAATTCCTGGTGTTAACCTAATTTTTTCCATTTGGATGCTTAATCTTTTATCAAAAAGTTTTGGAAAGGGTGTAGGTTTTACAATTGGATTATTATTCTTGAGTATAGTTTTTCTGCCAATATTAGGCTTTGGAGAAGCTGAATACATTGGACCGGATAATTAATCCGTATTATATTCATACATAAGCAAAGCGAATTGTATGAATAATCCGGATTAATATAGCAGAAATAAGGTTTTAAAAAAAGCGAGAACATTTAATTCTGTTCTCGCTTTTTCTGTTTTATAAATTCTCTATTCTTTTCCTTGTGAACTATTTAGATTCATGCTTTGAATTTTTATTAATGATAATTTTATCAGAAATTAATTTCTTTAATATAGTTTCTGAGTAAGAAAGTGCTAAATCATCAATATTAGCAGGATCTATAGTTTGTGTTTGAATTGAAGCAACAAGTTTACCATCATTTAAGTCATAAAAATTGCATTCTAAAAATAAAGATTGAGTTTTTTCGTAATAACCGGGTTCATACATATGATTGTAATTATAATAATAGTAACCATAGTAGCCTCCATAATATGGTCTTGGTGCATAAGCTGAAGAGCCGGGTACATATTTAACATCATCTTTTACTTGAAGTAAACTAAGTACCATAACAGCATCAATTCCTCTCTCCTTCATCATTTTATCAATCATTTTAGCATTCTCTTTTGTGACAATTTCAGGAACAATAAATGAACTTGTGCCTGTGGCGTCATATCCTAAAAATTTCAACCTATTAACAAAAGTATTTTCTATTATTAATTTGTTAGATTGGTTATTAGCTAATGTTATGACGGCAATCTTTTTAAAGTCTGTTTTTGGGGTATAACCTTCAGCTACCCATGAACCGGTAATTTTTGTAGTTGTAGAGCATGCTACTGCTACAAAAATAATTAATATTGAAATAATTAATTTATTTTTCATTATAATAATTAGTTAGTAAATAATTAAATGCAAATGTAATAATATTTACTTAACCCGTATTATTCATGCAAAAGCAAGCGAATTGTATGAATAGATAATGATTAGCGAGCTACAATGCCGGAAACCCTTTCCGAAACAAGTTCGGGGCAGATTGATTTAAGAAAAACTCAAATTTGGGGATTAGAAAATTATCCAAATTTATTTACCTCAGTTAGATATAAGCTTTTTGTGAGTGAAATCTTATGTCTAACTGTGGTTATTAGTATTTCTTAATCGTCAGGATTATTTGTGAATAATCCGGATTAAGTTAATATTATAAATAATGCTAATATAGAGTTTCTTTAGGATTATAATTGTCAACAATCTCTTGTCCAAACTTTTTTAAATCAACACCATCAAGATTACCTGAGGTCATTATTAACAAGTTTTTATTGCTGTAGTCTAATTTTTTTAAATATTCTTGCAAATGACTAGATTCAGTGAAAACAATTAAATCATTCCTGGCAAAACCTTCTTTGACTTGTTCTATACTTATAGGAGGCAGTTTCTTGTGTTCTATGGTATGAGGATTGAAATAAACAATTGCAATATCTGCACTGTCCATTGCATTTGCATAATGAGATAGAAATTCTGCTTTAAGCGAACTAAAAGTGTGTAATTCCATACATGCCACTAATTTACGATTTTTAAATTGATATTTTACGGCATTAGTTGTAGCTTTCAGTTTCGATGGACTATGAGCAAAGTCTTTAAAAACTTTTGTACTTTTATTTTCGGCAATTAATTCTAATCTATTCGATGCACCGGTAAAGCTTTGTATAGATTTATAAAAATCTTCTTTTGAAATTCCTATTTGTTGACAAACTAATCCTGCACCCGTTAAATTCATTAGGTTATGATTACCGAAAATCTTCAGTGGAATATCCATATTATTGTCTATAATATGTGTAATACCCACATTGTCAATATAATGCTCTGGTATATTGTATGGTAGTTTTTTAAGTTCAGGGGCAGTGTCTTTCACTATATTTCGTAATTCAATATCATTATCGCAATATACTAATGCTCCTTTTTTATCAATGAGTTTTATAAATGTTTTAAACTGTTCCAAATAATTATTGAAGGTAGGGAATACATTTATATGGTCCCAGGCTATTCCACTTAATAATGCAATATTAGGCATATAAAGATGAAATTTTGGTCTTCTATCAATAGGAGAAGTTAGATATTCGTCCCCTTCAATAATCATATATTTAGCTTCTTGAGTAAGTTTTACCATTACATCAAAACCATCTAATTTAGCACCGACCATATAATCGCATGCAATATTAAGATTTTGAAATACATGAAGTATCATTGCGGTAATGGTTGTTTTGCCATGACTTCCACCAATTACAATTCTTTGTTTATCTTTAGATTGTTCGTAAAGATACTCAGGGTAGGAGTATATTCTAATTCCTAATTCCTGAGCTCTTAATAATTCTGGATTATCTACTCTGGCATGCATTCCTAAAATTATTTCATCAATATCAGAAGTGATTTTGTTTGCATCCCAGCCAAAATTAGTTGGTAGAATTCCGTGTTTCTTAAGTCTTGATTTAGAAGGTTCAAAAATCTCGTCATCAGAACCGCTAATTTTATATCCTTTTAATTTTAAGGCTATTGCTAAGTTGTGCATTGCACTTCCTCCGATTGCAATAAAATGTACTCTTTTCATATATTTAAAATGTTTGTTTTGGTGATATGGAACTCTCAAGACAATATTTTAATTATGCCCCTGAGGGTTAATTTATGATTAAAAATTGTCATGTTCGGTTCATAAAACTTATTTTAGGCTAAAAAATAATAAAAGTAAAAATATAGAGATAGTATTCTACGATGATAATCAAAATATAAAGTTATTAGCATTGATTTGTTAAATATTTACTTTAACTTGTATTATACATACAAAGGCAAAGTGAATTGTATGAATAAGCAATGTATAGCGAGCTACAATGTCGAAAACTCTTTCTGAAACAAGTTCGGGACAGATTGATTTAAGGAAAACTTAAATTTGGGTATTTGAAAAATATCAAAATTCATTAACCTCAGTTAGATATAAGCTTTCTGTGAGTGAAATCTTATGTGGAACTGAGGTTATTAATATTACTTTATCGTCAGGATTATTTGTGAATAATCCGGGTTAATAACCTAATTTCCGTTGTAAATTATCTTCAATTACTTTGTAGAATACATCTTTAAAGATAGGTTTTGAAATATAATCATTGCATCCGGCTTTCAACGATATAATTTTATCTTTTTCCATAGCATTAGCTGTTTGTGCAATAATTATCACCTCTTTATTGAATTTGCGTATTAATCTTGTTGCTTCTAATCCTCCCATTTTTGGCATGCGTATATCCATTAATATCAAATCTATTTCTGAATTTGATTTCATTATTGATACGGCCTCAAATCCATTTGAAGCTCTAATTACCCTTACATTGTCAAATTTAAGCAAGGTTTTTAGATAGAAAAAAGACACCTTGTCATCTTCTGCTATTAAAATATTTATCATATCAATGTCTTTTGCTTTTATTAATTTAGGTGCAATTTTATTGTCCTCAATTTGTTGGTTGATGATTGAGGCTTCCATCTTTTCAATTGGTATTGTAAAATAGATAGTAGTACCTTTATTTGGTGTAGATTTCAACCAAATATCACCGCCAAGCATGTCTACGTAGGCTTTTGTAATTGCCAATCCTAGACCTGCGCCTTCCATAGCTTTCTTGTCTTCGATGTCTGCTTGCACAAATCTTTCAAAAATTGCTTTATGCCTATCTTTAGATATTCCCATGCCTGTGTCTTTTACATAAAATTTTAAATGATTAGTCATAATGTTATAGCCAAATTCTATTTCTCCCTTAGGGGTGTATTTTATTGCATTTTTGATAAGATTCGTTAATATGGAGTTCATCTTATCATAATCAGTTTTAATTTTTATATTTCGAAGTAATTCAGGAACTGTTAATTTTAATATCAGTTTTTTCTTCTTCGTTTCAAGGAGGAAGAAATTATATAAATCTTTTAACTGCTCGTAAACAATAAATTCAGAGATTTTCACTTGTGTTTGTCCTGCTTCAATTTTTGAGATATCTATGAGATCATTAATGATGTTTAGTAATCTTTTGCCACTTTTCTCTATTATATCATAAGCGTCAGCTTTTTCTTTTTCGCTAATAATGTTTTGTTTAAGCAAAGATGTAAAACCAAGAATACCATTCATTGGTGTACGTATTTCGTGGCTCATATTTGTAAGGAAAGCTGATTTTAATCTATCTGATTCTTCAGCTTTCAAGAGAGCGGATTTTAATTTCTCTTCTTGCTCTTTTCTTTTAATCAACCGCCCTATTTGTTGAGTGATAAGATAGAATATGTTTAGGTCATCTTTAGAATATGCTTTTTTCTTTTTATAGTTTTGAACAGCCATTACGCCAATTATATCATTATCACTTTTTAATGGCGCTCCCATCCATTCATTAGAAAAAGTTCCTTGTGGAATTAATTTACCTTCCTTGATTAGTTTTTTCTTTGTTTTATAATCTGCTAATAATGGTTTGCCTGTTTCCATTACATACTTCCCAAGAGTTTTATTAGCTGTTGTTTTATCTGCATTATCATAAACATCAGAATAATATGGAAAACTAAATGTGTTGTCATTACTATTATATAATCCAATATAAAAATTAGTAGTATCAATTATTTTCCCCAATTCAAATTGGATATACTTTGCAAATTCTTCCATACTGGTTCTATTACTATCGTACATTAGTACATTATAAAGAATATCCTGAATCTGTTTATGTTTTTTATTTTCAGAAATATCGTGGGCAAAGGCAAATACAACATCTTCTCCAAAATATGTACCTTTTGTTATTTTTACTAGTTTAGGAAAAACTTCACCATTTTTACGCTTTCCCCAGAATTCAAATTGTTGTGCTTCACCATTATATACAAGATTTAATAGTTTTGAAATATGGTTTAGGTCATTTCTGTTATCTGCACTAATAAATGCAGGATCTTTACCGATTAACTCTTCTTTTGAGTATCCATACATTTCAACAGCACCCTTATTGACATCTATAAATGTACCATTTTTATCCTGAATAAAAATTGCAACTATTGAATTATCAAATATAGCTCTTAAAGTAGTTTCTCTAGATAATATCTCTTGATTGCTTTTTTCAAGTTTTTTTTGTTGGATTATTTTTTCACTAATATCTCTTACGGCAGTTACGCGCAAATATCTAGCACCTACTTTTATATTTCTTGATTCGATTTCAATATTAATTCTTTTGCCATTCTTTTTTACACCAACTACTTGGTAAGGGGTTGTTTCACTTCGTTCCATTTTTTCATATGCTAATGGCTTATATTCAGGAGCTAAAAACATTTCAATAACATTATTAGATATAATTTCATTGTACGAATAGCCACTAATTTTTTCCATAGCATAATTAACATCAATTATTTTGGCATTTTCATGTATAATAATACCTTCAAAAGATAGACTCGATAACTGTTTAAATCTTTCTTGGCTCTCTTTTAATTTTAAAGAAGCTATTTTTCTATCATTTATATCTCTGACAGAGGCTATTATAAACATGTTTTTACCAATTATAGCTTTATTGAGGCTTACTTCTGACCAAAATTTTGTACCATCTTTACGGCTGGATAGCCACTCAAAAGTTTGTTTGCCGATTTTCTTTGTCTCTTTAATTTTAGATATAGCATCATCATCAGAAAATGGACTTTTATTATTGGAAGATAGTGGGATTTTTCTTTGAGTTATTTCTTCCTTTGAATAGCCATACATTATTTTTGCCTGCCGATTGATATTTACTATTTTATAAGTACTGGCATCGTAAACAAGAATTGCATCTGATGTTGCATCAAATATGTTTTTTAAGTATTCATTAGCCTCTTTAATTTCTCTTTCTTTTTGTTTTATATCAGAAATGTCTTGATAAGCAAGCAGATAGAGCTTTTCGTCGCCAATTTCTATTGGCGCATGAGTGGCAAGTACTTCTATTTCTCTACCATCATTTAATAAAATTGTAAATTCTTCACTTGCAAGACTTTTGTTTGTTTTTTTTAGTTTTTTTAATTGTTTAATAATTCTCTCTTTGTCATTTGGATGAGCCAAAGACAATAATTCTTTTCCAATAAGTTCTGACTTATCTTTTAAATTTGAGGCAAAAACAGTTGCTTGGTTAATATCAATTATGTATTTCCCATCATGAATAATTATAGGGTTTGGAGAAAAATTAAATAATTGTTGGTATTTTGCTTCTTTTTTATGAATTTCTTTTTCTGCATTTTTTCTGAAGGTAATATCTCTAAGAACAACTATTGTTTCGTCATTGCTTTGTTTTTGAGCTGTAAATTCTATTATTTTTTTTCCTGTTTCAATTTCAATTTCAATAGGTTTAATACTGCCGTTATTAAATGACGATTTGATAATACTAGATATAGTTGAAATATTATCTTTAGGGATAAGCCTTTCTGCTATATAATATGGATTTTTGCCAATAAGTTCCTCAAGTGATAAGCCGGACATTTTCTCGAAAGACTTATTAATATTAAGTATATTGAATTTATCATCGAGGTGAATAATAGCATCGTAGGCTCCGTCAAATATGGATTTATACTGTTCTCTACTAGTTTTTATAGATTCATTTTTTTCTTTAATTTCTGTAATATCTTGTATATGTATTAGTGTTTGTTTGGAGCCATCGTTGTTTGGTATTATGGTTGAAGACATTTCTACGAATCTAATTTCGCCATTTTTGCGTTTTATTGAAAACTCATATATGCGAGGTGTTTTTTCTCCTGCTTGTCTTTTTTCATACCTTTCTGTTACTAGTTTTAGACTTTCCTTAGTTAGAAAATTCTTAAAATTAGTATTAATGATTTCATCTATTGGGTAGCCAAATATAACGCTAAGAGTATCATTTGCATAAACAAAAGTGTAGTTTTCGTTTATCATACCTATTCCAACAAGAGAATATTCAACGATGGATTTTAGTTTTTTTTCGCTTATTTCCAATAATTGTCTTTCCCGATATTGTTCAGTTATATCTTTTAGTTGTGCAATTGTATATGGATTACCGTCTGCCCCAATATAATAAGCCGCAGAATTTTCTAATATCTTTTTTTCACCATTCTTGCATTTGATTTTTAAAACATATCTTGCAGGGACATTTTTTTTGTTTATCCTATCATGAAATCTTGCAACTACGCTTTCAATACTTTCTTGAGTAAGGAGCTTAGTAAAATCAGTTCCAATAAGTTCAGCTATTTCGTAACCTGTAATTTCAGACAAATTAGAATTACAGTAAACAAATTTTTGATTTTTATCAATAAGAGCAATTCCTTCAAAAGAGTATTTTACTATGGAAGAAAATAGGTTTTCAGATTCTATTAATTTATTTTCATAATTTATTGTGTCAGTTATGTCTCTAATTATTGAAATGTAATTGTTATTAGGTAATAAATTTGAATTCATTTCAATAAAAATTTCCTGTTTGTTTTTATGAAGCAAAACTCTTCTATTAGTAATGCTTTTGCCCTGGTTTAAGATGTCATATCTTAAGGGGTTTTGTAATAATTCTTTTTTAGAAAATAATTCATTGATATTCATTTTTAGGAGTTCTTTTTTCGAATATCCGCTTAGTCTAATAATTGCATAATTGCATTCAATAATATTGCCTTTTTTATCACCGATCAAAATAGAGTCAGAAGTGTGTTGTAGGATATTATTTAATTTTTGTTCTTTTAATTTAAGTATTTTATGATATGATTTAGTTTTTGAAATATCTAAAATATGTCCGATAACTTGAATTTCAGATTTATTATAACTAAAAGGAGTAACATTAATTTCTAATTCAATTTCTTCTTTGTCTTTTGTTAAGCCATTAAATTGATATCTGGAAATAGGTTTTTCTTTGTTAATTTCAGATTGAAATTTCTCTTCAATTATTTTTATATGAGAAGGTGCAACAAAATCATGATAACTCATTCCTATTAAATTATCGTTTTTTTGATATTTAAATATTTTCTTAAAGATAGAATTAACAAAAGTAAGTTTACCGGATTTATTTGTTATAAATATTCCTGTTAGCGATGATTCAATTACTTTATTAAGAGTTAGTTTGTTTTGCTTGTCCTTATTATATTCCAATTCGGAAATATCATCAAAAATTAAGCTTGCAATGGCTTCATCTTTTGTCAATTTTTCAAGTTTGATATAGCATTCAACAAATCTTTTGCTTCCTTCCAGAGTGGTGAATTCAAATGTCCAATTATAAGTTTTCTCTCCTTTAAAAAATGCAATTAATATTTCTTTAACAAAAGAATTTACTTTTGGAGTTATTATTTTAGAAAGATTACCAATTATTTGTTTTTTGTTTTTAGCCTGATATAAATTTACTACTGCTTGATTTGCGTCTATTACTTTTAATTTTTTTGTAAATTGTATTGCTGTTTTGGGTTCTGACTCAAGTTTTTCAATGATTTTATTATAGTTTGAAATTGATGAGGTCTTAAAAGCTTTTATTAATTCAATAAAATCAATTACTAATATTGGTAAAGAAGATTTTTCTATATTTGATTTATAATTTATATTTTTTAGACTGTTGTTTTTCATGATTATTTTGGAATTTTAAAGAACTTCATTAATTAGTTTTATTAGCTTTTTATGGTTAATAGGTTTAGAAATATATTCATCGCAACCTGCTTTTATTGCTATTTCCCTATCTTCTTTCATAGCAAAAGCAGTTTGAGCAATAATAATAATATTTGGATATTTCTCTTTGATTATTTTAGTGAGCTCATATCCATTCATATCAGGCAATTTTATATCCATTAATATTAATCTAATATCTCTATTGAGATCGATTATTTCTAGGGCTTCTTTGGCGTTTTTTGCATAATGTATTGGTTTACAGATGTTTTTTAAAGCTGTACTAAGGTATAGATATGCAAAATTTTCATCATCTACAATAAGCGTGTTTATTAGATTTTTTTTATTATTTTTATTGGCGAATGTGTCTTTCTTAGTTAAGATATAGATTTCATCAGGGATATTCATTGGAATTGTAACTGTAAATTTACTACCTACATTTACTTCCGATTCTAAACTAATTTTTCCTCCGAGCATTTTAGCATAGGCCAGAGCAATAGAAAGACCCAATCCTGCTCCTTCGTAAACAGATCTGTCTTCGAGGTCAGCCTGTACAAATCTATTAAATATTGCTTTTTGTCTGTCTTTTGGTATCCCTATACCGGTATCTTTTACGTAAAATTCTAATTCTTTTTCATGAATAATGTATCCAAAATCAACACTACCTTTATGTGTGTATTTAATTGCATTCTTAATCAAATTAGTGAGAATAGCTTGGAGTTTACTATTATCGGTATATACTTCAAGATATTGCCCGTAATTGTTTATATGATAATTTAATTCTAAGAGTTTACTTTCTGCTTCAACTTTGAAAAGATTATAAATTTCTTCCATCTGATAGTTCAGCCTATAAGTGCTTTTTTTAATAGTCATTTTGTTTGCTTCAATTTTAGAAATATCTATAAGTTCGTTTATGATATTTAATAGTCTATTTCCACTCTGTTCAATTACTTTTGCATAATCTATCCTGTCTTTTTCTTCTATTAAAGGTTCTTGAAGTAATTGCGTAAATCCAAGAATGCCATTCATTGGTGTTCTTATTTCATGGCTCATATTGGCTAGAAAAGCATTTGTCAATTTTTCTGACGCCTCAGCTTTTTCTTTCTCGATTATTAGCTGCTTATTTATTTCTTCTAATTTTTTGTTGTTCTCAATAATATTTTCTTCCATCTGCAGCTTATTAATTGCATTGCTTATCTCTTCTCCAATTATTTCGAGAAGTCGCATGTCAGTTTTTGTAAGTTCAATATTATCATAACTTTGGATAACGTAGATTCCAATTGCTTTATCTTTTACAATCAAAGGAATACCTATCCATGTATTAGATTCTGTTCCTATAGTTTTTATTTTTCTTGAAGCTTGAAGCTTTTTCTTTGTTTCTTTGTCAGCAAACAAAGACTTTTTAGTTTCTAATACATACTTGCTTAAAGTGTTTTTTGCAGGGCAAGTATTAATCTTGTCAAAGCTGTCAGAATAATACGGACAATAAAGATTATCCTCCTCCTTATTATATAAACCAACAAAAAAGTTAGATGTATCTATTAATTGTCCTATTTCTTCTTTTATAGTTTTAATAAGCTCTCTTAATGAATTCGTTTTTGTACTTGCTTTGATTATATTATAAATGATGTTCTGTGTCAATTCATTGATTTTGTTTTTGTTTATATTGTCAATCATTAATACAGCTTTATTAACCTTCCCATTATCATCTTTGACAGGAAAAGCTTTTATCTTTAGATATATATATTCTTTATTATTTTTACGAGAATTATTGTTGTGGTAATATTTTATTACCGGTATTTCTACTATTTTATTATTAAAAACATCTTTTATGGAGTTAATAACATTATTATCTATTAATTGCCGGTCCGTAAATATATTATAGTCTTTATGTTTAAATATAAAATTATCTTTTTCTTTGCCTAGCATACTATAAAAGCTATCATTTATAACATCAATATATCCGGAAGTATTAATAACAACCATCGGAGTTATAGATTGAGATATTAGATTTTTAAATTTTTTCTCACTTTCTTTTAATGCAATTTCTTGTAGATATTCTTTTGTAAAGTTTTCTTTTATAGCTATATAATTAATAATATTATGCTCATTATCAAAAATTGGATTAATTGTAGCTCTTTCCCAAAATGTTACACCATCTTTTCTTTTATTATTAAAAACACCTTTCCAAACTTTACCATTGCTTATATTATACCATAAATCTGCATAAAATTCTTCACCTTGATATCCTGATTTAAGAATTCTGGGGTTTTGGCCAATAGCTTCATCAAAAGTATATCCTGTAGCTTCTGTGAATGCCGGATTTACATATTCTATTAAACCATTAGTGTCAGTAATAATAATATTATTAGCACTTTGTTCAATAGCTGTTTTATATAAATTTAATTTTCTATTTATTATTTCTTCATTTGTAATATCTTTTAAATAGAAAATTATAATTGTCCCGAAGTGCTCATTTATTATTTGCTTTGAATAACCACTTATTAAAATTTCATTCCCGTCTTTGTGTGTGGCTTTTATTGTAAAATTATTTTGTGTATTATTGTTAAGATAATATTCAATTATATTCTTATATTTTGGATTTAAATAATCTGAAATAGAAGTTCCAATTATTTCCTTACTATCTTTGTAACCAAATATATCTTTAGCTTTTTTGTTTATTTTAAATATTATTTTATTTTTAATATATATTATTCCTTCGAACTTAATATTTTCTATAATATTACTTTCAATATGTGTGTTTATACTATCACTTTCAGATAAATTAGATTCATTAATTTCGATGTACTTTACTATAATTTTGTCTTCATCAAGCTTGTAAATTTTATTTTCTCTTATTCCTTCTATTCTATTGTCTTTATATAATTTGGCTTCTAATATTTCTGATTTACCTGTTTTGTGAACTCTTTTCATTATATCAATAATGCCAAAATCCTTAGCCCCGGGAAATATGTCAAGAATATTTTTGTTTATTATATCTGCTTTATTTACTTTCTCAACTTTTTCCACATTTTTATTTAAGTACAGAATAATAAAATCCTCACCATTGTTTAAGGTTTGATATATAATAACACACTTATTACAATTGTCAAATACTTCATAAAGCCCGGAGTATTGTTTGTGGTTTAAATTATTTATCTTAACTTTTGTTATTAATGCCAGATAACCTTTATACTCATTATTTTCAAAATTTGGAACAAATATTACCAGATAAGAATAATTATTTTTTTGAAAACTTATCTTTTCGATATTTCCCTTTTTTAGATTTTCGAATATTTTAGTATTATTTTTTAATATTTTATTATCAAAAATAGAGTTAAAACTTTTTCCTAAAAAATTTTTTTCATTGTACCTGCTCCAATTTTTAATAGAGTTAATTTTAGAAACAATATTATTATTATTAAAATTCAGAGTTAACTCTTGAGCAGCATATTCATCTGTTTTTTTTTTCTTGTTTTGTTTATTCATAGAGGGTTTTGGATTTTAGAGTATTAATGAATAAACCTATAGATTCATTATAGATTATATTTATAATAAACAGGTTGTTAATATTATAAAATATATAAAAATAACTAGATGCTTAATCTATAATAGAACTATCAGGTATGTAAAATGAGCTAATTTTAATAAAAATAGAATGAGCGATAAAGTATATTATATAGTTGCAACAAAGATAATAAATAAAACACATAAATACAATTACAATTGTAATTAAAGTTAGAATAATAACAATAAACTTTAGAATAAAGTAATGTTAAGAAGTATTCAATTGTATAATACTTTTGATAACACTGCCTATATGACAGTAAAATTTTTAGTATGTCATACTAGTTTAAGTTATAAATGTATTTATGTCATAAATTTAGTTTATTTGAATAAAAATAATTTAATGGCACAAAGATTGAAAAGCCCACAGAAGTTAAACTGAATTATAAACGAAATTAATTATATAACTATGGGAAAAATTATTGGAATAGATTTAGGAACTACTAACTCATGCGTTGCTGTAATGGAAGGTAATGAGCCTGTAGTAATACCTAATAGCGAAGGAAAAAGAACAACTCCTTCAATCGTAGGATTTATTGATAAAGGTGAGCGTAAGATTGGTGACCCAGCAAAACGTCAAGCTATCACTAATCCTGAAAAAACAGTTTCTTCAATAAAACGTTTTATGGGAGAAACATTTGATGAGGTATCAAAAGAAGTAAGTAGGATGCCTTATAAAGTTGTAAAAGGTAATAACAATACTCCAAAGGTGAAAATTGATGATCGGGAGTATACTCCTCAGGAAATTTCAGCTATGGTTCTTCAAAAAATGAAGAAAACAGCAGAGGACTACTTAGGACAAGAAGTTACAGAGGCTGTTATTACTGTACCTGCTTACTTTAGTGACTCTCAACGTCAAGCTACAAAAGAAGCTGGTGTAATTGCCGGTTTGGAAGTAAAACGTATTATCAATGAGCCTACAGCTGCTAGTTTAGCTTATGGACTTGATAAAAGAGGAAAAGATGAGACCATTGCTGTATTTGACCTTGGTGGTGGTACTTTTGATATATCAATCCTTGAACTGGGAGACGGTGTTTTCGAAGTGAAATCTACTAATGGCGATACTCATTTAGGTGGTGATGACTTCGACCAAGTAATTATTGATTGGTTGGCTGATGAGTTTATGAAAGATGAGAATGTGGACTTGAAAAAAGATCCTATGGCTCTTCAAAGACTTAAAGAGGCCGCAGAGAAAGCTAAAATAGAATTATCTAGCTCTAACTCTACAGAGATTAATTTACCTTATATTATGCCGGTTGATGGTATCCCAAAACACTTGGTAAGAACTCTTAGCCGTGCTAAATTTGAAAGCTTGGCTGATAAATTGATTCAAGGAACAATTGCTCCTTGTAGAGCCGCTCTTAAGGACGCCGGTATGAGTACTTCTGATGTCGACGAAGTTATCTTAGTAGGAGGTTCAACACGTATTCCTGCTATTCAAAAAGTAGTGGAAGAGTTTTTCGGTAAAGCTCCTTCAAAAGGTGTTAACCCTGATGAGGTAGTTGCAATTGGTGCTGCTATCCAAGGTGGAGTTCTTGCCGGTGATGTGAAAGATGTTCTTTTACTTGATGTTACTCCTCTTTCATTAGGAATTGAAACTTTAGGTGGTGTGATGACTAAATTGATAGAATCAAATACTACCATTCCTACTAAGAAATCAGAAACTTTCTCTACTGCTGCTGATAATCAGCCAAGTGTTGAGATTCATGTTCTTCAAGGTGAACGTCCAATGGCTAGTCAAAACAAATCTATCGGTCGTTTCCACTTAGATGGCATTCCACCAGCACCAAGAGGTGTTCCTCAAATCGAAGTGACATTCGATATCGATTCAAACGGTATTCTTAATGTAAGCGCTAAAGATAAAGGAACAGGAAAAGAACAAAAAATTCGTATTGAAGCTTCTTCAGGACTTACTGATGCTGAAATTGAAAAGATGAAAGCTGAGGCTGAAGCTAATGCTGATGCTGATAAGAAAGAAAAAGAGCGTATTGATAAAATTAATGCTGCTGACAGTCTAATATTCCAAACTGAGAAACAGTTGAAAGAATATGGTGATAAACTTCCTGCTGATAAAAAAGCACCTATAGAGGAAGCCTTGAAAGCCTTGAAAGAGGTTCATAAAAATCAAGATTTGGAAGGAATAGACCGCGAAATGGCAAAACTAAATGAAATGTGGTCTGCTGCTAGTCAAGATATGTATAATGCGGGTCAAGCTCAAGGCGGTGGTGCCGCTCAACCGGGTGCTGAACAAGCAGGACCTCAAGATGACGGTGCTAATACTGATGAAGTTCAAGACGTAGATTTTGAAGAGGTTAAAGATAAATAATCTT
>JAMOQI010000056.1 GCA_027064095.1 Bacteroidales bacterium
AGAATGGTCATATCCCAAATCCTTTTAGTGGTACATATACATTAAAAAATGATGAAGAACAAAAAGTAAGATTAGAACAAGATGAAAATGGTGTATTTGTTCCATATTTAATTATGAGTCCACCAAAGGTTATAAAAGAAAATGATAAAACTACAATAACTATAAAAATAGATAGTAGAGATAAAAATAAATTACCTAGTATTATTAAAAAAATAGCAAAAAGAAATAATTTAAATATTGAGAATATTCAAATTGATACAGATTTAGATAAATTTTCACATAGGTTTAGACCAGAAATTTTAGTAAAAACTTCTGTGGATTTAGAAGAGTTCAAAATAGGTTTATTAAAAATTGCATATGAATTTGCAGTAGATTCTATACCTGAATATTATAATGATGAAAATGCTATATTAATTTCAAAAGACTTAGAAAATTGTCAAATAACGAATAACGATTTATTCATTGGCAGTGGTTTTGAAAAGGATATGTTCAATAGTCTTAAATTCATGCTAAATATTGGTTCAAATAAACATTATTTAGTATTATGTCCGACAAAAGAATTTGGACTAATCTGTATGATATATTTATCAAATACATTTTCAATTGCCATAAAATTATCTGATAATGAATACTTAAATGAAAACTGTATATTTGGTATCAATGATATTGATAATAAAAAATTTGAAAAGTTAGATATAACTCAGCTACATGAAAGAGTTTATAGCCCTTCCGAAATAAGATTTGAATATTGGTTTGAAACTCAAAATGAACTTATAGAATTTCAAAAAATACAACAATCTAAAAATTTTGAATTCTATAAAGATTTAAATGGTAATCAACCTTTATATGATAGATATGGAAATATTAAATATAATGACATTAATGATAAATTTGAATTATTATTGGATAATGTAACATTTATTGATGTTGGTACTGAGGATTTAATTAGTGAAGTAAGTTTTGAAGATGAAGAATTGTATATAAAAGTAAATCCAAGTAGTAAATTGTTAAGAGTTATAAGGGTTAGAAACGAACAGTACTATATGGGAAGTATCTAACAAAACAGAGTAGCCAATACATTACCTAGCGGCAATGTATTGGCTATCTTCAACCGTTATATCCAAGATTAGCAAAATACCATAAAGAATCCTATTTTTGAATATGCTTATTTATTAATCTAAATAGCAAATTTAATGTCAAGGATTTAAGATGGGAGAAAATATGGTGGATGTTAGTAATAACAGATGGTTTATTACATGTGATTGTGGTGCAAATGTGGAGGTAGCTATTCCTGATGATTATTCTTGGATTAAAGCATGTAATAATTGTGGTGATACTATACAAGTATGGGAAGATGGAACTTATAGCATAAATAATGTAGATGACTAAAGGTATAAGAAATGGAATTAGAATGCATGAAATGTAAGGAAATATTCGAGTTAAATACTGATGGTTTTGAAAAAGAGCAAACTGATCAAGATAAGTATAGTGTTCAATATAGCGAATATGGTTCAATAGTTTGCCCTAAATGTAATAATATAATTGATATATCAAATTATGATTATTGGATTGAAAATATTAATAATACTTTAATTAGTGGTTCTGAAACATTAGAATGTACTGGAGCAAAAAAAGTTTAACTTTAAGCATAGCCTTATTTAAACAAAAGATATAACAAGTCGTAGCAACA
>JAMOQI010000057.1 GCA_027064095.1 Bacteroidales bacterium
ATATTTTTCAAATACCCAAATTTGAGTTTTTCTAAATCAGCCTGTTCCGAACTTGTTTCGGGAGGGTTCTCTTGCTTTGCACTCCGCTATTCATTGCTTATTAATACAAAAGCAAAGCGACTTGTATGAATAATGCGGGGTAATTTATAAGAAAATATTATTGCTTGATAATTTTCTTAGAGAATATCTTATTGCTAATTTCAATATTCATAAAATAGACACCTTGTGATAAATTAGATATATTGTCAATGTAGTAAAGATTGTTGCCTTTTATCGATTGAATATTTTCTTTTCTCCATACTTCTTTACCTCCAATATCGAATATTGAGATATTTAATTTGTGACTATCACTTTCATTTAATAAGATATATAAGTCTCTGACAAAAGGGTTTGGTAATATGATGGGACCTTTTATATCCTCAATAGGTAAAATTGTATCCACATTTAACAAAATGGAAGCTAGATAGAAATTGGGAATTCCGTAGCCATATAAACTATCAGGTTTTAAAAATTGCCTTGAAGATTTCCTAATAGCATCTCTATATTCTTGAGCACTTTTTGTTTTTGTTGCCTGCAATAAACAAGCCGTTGCTCCTGCTGTAAATGGTGTAGAGAAGGAAGTTCCATTTATTCTAATAATTTTTCCTGATGTGCTAATAACTGCGGCATTTTTTCCTCTCGCAGAAATATCTGGTTTAACTCTACCGTCGGATGAATATCCATGGGAACTGAAACTTGCTATTTCATCGTTTCTATCAACTGCTCCAACAGATATAACATCTTTAGCATCAGTGGGAAAACATATTTTACCCCACGAATTATTCCCTTCATTTCCTGCCGAGTTAAAAACTAATATCCCCTTTTCACTTGCTTTTTGAGCAGCTCTACTAACTAAGGTAGTTTTCCCGTCTAATTGATCTATATTGTGATTGTATTTACTACTATCAAAACGAGTATAAACTAATGAAGATGTTATTATATCAACACCTAAAGAATCAGCATATTCAGCTCCGAATAGCCAATTTGCCTCTTCAACAGGAAACTCTGAGCGATTGTCTTCAGTTTGAAAAAGATAGTAATCAGCATCAATTGCGCTTCCTGCAAATTTATTAGAAATAAATCCTGCCATAGTGGATAATACCATTGTGCCATGTGAACCAGAGTTAAATACTTCTTTCCCGTCGGTAGTAAAATTATGATATCCTAATAAATGATTATTAGATCGCAAATATTGAAATGCAGTCATAGTATTAACATTATTAAAACCATTATCTAAAACAGCTATCTGTATTCCTTCTCCTCTATATCCATTGTCTATCAGAGATTGTAATCCAATACTGTGAATTCTATCAGAAGTTTCTAAGAATGAGCTAATATTTGTTGTGTCATGATTTGATTGATAACTGCTTGATTTTTTATTATTATCGCTAAATCCTATTTTTATATTTAAAAAAGGAGCCATAAATGCGATGCTGTCAACAATTGAAGAATGTTTTACTCTTTTTAATTTTATTGAATCGTCAATATAAACCATGGCTGCATTCATCCATCTTGATTGGTACGTTATTTCTAATCCATAATTTAACAAGCTATCTAAATAGAAAGGATTTACCGGAAAGTCACTACTATCAATCTGGATTTTGTTTCTTAGCCTTCTATCAATTGCTCTTTGTGAAAGGTAAATATTGGGGTTTGTAATAGAATAAGGGCTATTGTTCTTGTCTTTGAATGATATTAAATACCAGGATGGGAAACTTTGAGCATTTATACTCAAACTCATTGCTACTGTTAAAATGCTTAGTAAAAAAATTTTCATTGATAATTATTCTGTTCCGTATTCTAATAGTTGATAAATAACAGAGTATCCTTGTAAACCTGTTGTAAGTTTCTTTTTATTAATATGTTTGGAATAGAACATGCCTATATTTCTTGCATACTTTTCTTCATATATTATTTCTTGAATTAAATCAACTTCTTCATTGTAAATAACGGTTAAACAACTGTCATTTTTCAGTCCTAATACTGTAGATTTATAATCTACATCAGAATATTGCGAGTCGGCAGACTCATTAATGTTCAGACTATTGTAATCCCAATTAGCACCAGCTACAACCGGAAAAATAAGTTTTATATATCTCATATTCTCTTGAACGGATTCTAATCTGTCATTTGTTATTGTTAATGAATAATTTGTATTAAATGTCCATTGATTTGTATCACTTTTGGTGAATTTTTTCCAACGATAACTCAATCTGTTTTCGTTGTCATAATATTGACTATCAATAACTAATTTTACTTGATAGCTAAAAGTGTCAATGGTAGAATTATAATCATTCCAAACTATTGAATCTACTTGATAGATACTATAGTTGTTTGTTTTTAAAGGGAAATAATTATAACCCATATTTACGATTTCTTGTTTGCTTTTTTTACAAGAATATGTAAATGTTAACAGTGCTGCAATTAGTACAATAAATCCTTTAATTTTCATATATTAATTATTTTATCAGTCACATGAGTTATATGATTTTATTAGTCTAATTTCTTCATAATAAAACCTCCTGCAATTACATCATCATTTTCAAAAAACACTGCTGATTGTCCGGGAGTAATTGCGGATACCTTCTCATTAAACTCAACTCTTATAGTATTATTGTTATCGTTGTAAAGAATTGCCGGAGTTCCGGGGTCGTGATGTCTTATCTGTACTTCTACTTTCATTCCATCTTCTATCTGAGTATATTTTTGCCAGTTGATTTTTCCAACAATCATTTTTTTACTCATTAGTTCATTTTTGGGACCAATTACTATCCTGTTGTTTTCAGCATCAATATTATTAACATAATATGGTTCACCCATAGCTACCAGTCCACGCCTTTGTCCAATAGTATAAAAGGGAAAACCGGAGTGTTTGCCAACTACAGTACCATCTTTAAGTACAAATTCACCACCATTTACTTTTTCTTCTAAACCTTCAACTTGTCGCTTTAAGAAACCACGATAATCATTGTCTGGAATAAAACATATTTCATAGCTCTCGCTTTTTTTTGCAAGATTATCAAATCCATTTCTTATAGCAATTTCTCTTATTTCTGATTTATGGAAATCTCCAAGTGGGAAAATGGTACGAGCTAAATTTTCTTGACTTACACCCCAAAGAACATAACTTTGATCTTTACCTCCATCAACACCTTTTGTTACATAATACCTTCCATTTTTTTGTGCTAATTGGGCGTAATGTCCTGTTGCTATATGATAACAGTCTAATTCATCAGCTCTTTTCAAGAGAGCTTCCCATTTCATAAAAGTATTACACAAAATACATGGATTTGGTGTTCTTCCTACCATATACTCTGAAATAAAATTATTTACTATGCTATTTTCAAAATCTTCTCTGATATCAATAATATAATGTGGAAATCCTTTGTTAACGGCTAATTCGCGGGCGTCGTTAATAGAGTCGAGGCTACAACATCCGGTTTCCTTGCTACTGCTGCCAGTTGTGGAATAGTCCCATGTTTTCATAGTCATTCCTACCAATTCATAGCCTTGTTCTATTAACAGTAATGCGGCAATGGAACTGTCTATTCCTCCGCTCATTGCCACTAATACTCTATTGTTTTTTTTTACCATTATTCTCTTTCCTATTGTCTATATATTTATTGTTGACATTATCCATTAAGTAAACCTGTTTGCCGTTTTCATATCTCTTCTCAATCTCCATAAATCCCATTTTGTATTTTTGAAATGAGTTTTTGATACCATTTACGTCAAATCCAATCCATACTCCGTCCATCTTACCATTTACATACTGGCCTTTTCTAGATATTTTGCCGTCGATATAATAAGTAATATAGCTACCTGCCATTTTCCCCTCCACAAAAGTTGCTGATAACTTTAATTTGCCATTGGAATAATACTCTTTCCAAGGACCATTTCGTAATCCATTATCCCATAAAACTTCACTTGCTAATTGACCATTTGGATAATACATTTTCCAGACTCCGTTTTTTATCCCATTAGAATAATTTTCTTCGCTAACTAAATTCCCATCTTTTGATCCATAATATTTCCATGTGCCATGCTTTTTTTTATTACGATAAAAGCCGGTTGCTTTAATGACACCATTTTCATAAAAGGTCTTGATGGCAGCAAGAGTACCCTTTTCAGTGAAATTTATCTTACTTTGTATTTTCCCTGATGGGTAATAATAGATAAATTGTCCAGTTTCGTATCCATTCTCAAACTGTCCCTTATATTTTATTTGTCCATTTTTAAATTTCTTTTGCCATTTTCCAATTTTTCTGCCTTGAGAATCAGTTTTATTATACATCTGAGACATAGCTAAAACCGAGGAAAATACAAATAAAATTATTAATGATAAATTCTTCATATTATATGTTTTCGTACAAAAGATTTAAATAAGCCATAAATTTCAAGGTGAATTAAAATATATAGCAACTACAAAACTACTTAAAAAAAGTATGAGATAATATATAACGATAAAAACGAAAACTATTTCAATGGTATATTTAGTTACACACCTAGTATTTTGGCATCAACAAAGAAAACAGAATGAATGTCAATAGTATAATCATGAGTTAATACTTCATCAGTAGTTGTTGTAATTTTAAGCTTAAAGCTGTCTTTTTTAATGTATTCTTTTAAATCAGTATTTGAAACATCGAGTTTTAGTTCTGTAGTATTGTCAGGTATATTATCTTTAGATGCAATTTTAATGTCTGATAAGCCATCAGCAGAAATGTAAATCTCAATAGATTTTAAAAAGCTAAAATCATCACCCGATGGGTCTGAAATAGTCATTGTCATAGATTTAAGGTTAATACTTTCTATAAGATCTTTTCTAGTGTCATTAGATTCGAAAGTAGATTCTGAACTAGTGGATATATCAGGAGTGTAAATGTTGAAAGGTATATTAACTCCAAATGTTGATTCCACAGTAACAGAGGAATCATAATCCATGTCAAATTGAGTTAGCTTGTCTATTTTTTTACATGAAAAAAGAAGTGCTATAAAAATAAATACTAATGCTATTTTTTTCATAATTAGTTTAATTTAAGTTTTTTTTAATTTAAGGCTTTAGTAATACTCTTTTTTAAAACATTTTTGTTTTTTAACCCAACTAATCTTTCAAATTCTTTACCGTCTTTAAATATTATAATGGTTGGTATATTTCGAATACCTAATTGTTGAGCCGTTTTTTGATTTTTTTCAACATCTAATTTCCCTACTTTTACATTATTGTCATTATTCTCTTCAGCCACCGTGCTAACTATAGGCCCTTGTATTTTACAAGGCTGACACCATTCTGCCCAAAAATCTATTAGTACAACCTTTGTTTTAAGTTGTTGTTTAAAATTCTGGTCTGTAAATTCAACTAATTTATCGCTATCTTCAGTTCCTACTCCCGACATGAACATCCTATATCTTCGAATCATTAAGAAAGCTAAGATTATCACTACTGCTATTATTATGTATGCTGTTGTACTCATTTCATCATTCTCAATTAATAAATAGAATGCAAAAGTACTAACATTTTTTAATGGTATTTTAAAAGATATTTTGAATTGGTTTGAAGATTATGATAGAAGTTCTCCGATAAAACTAATAAGGTGTAAGCAAATAGGTAATAATATGTATACAACCAAATGGTAATTTTAGTATCTTTGTAAATAGTTCTTAAATAAAAAACTTATCTTAATTATTATTATGAAAAATTTATTAATTCTTTTCTTGATTAGTAGTTTTGTTTTTAGTTTACCGAAAATTAAAGCTCAAACGGTATCTATTACACCTACTACATTAGATTGTGGTAAAATTGAAATTTATAATGTGACTGATGGGTCTCATAGTTTTGATGCAGTTATTGGAGCTGCTACACCCACGCAAGATATTACAATAGATGCTTATGATTCTGCAGCAAATAATATTTCACCATCTTTTGAGGTCTCAATAGATGGAACCAACTGGTCTACATCAGTTACTTTCACACCAAGTACAGCTGGAGAAACAAAAACAATTTATGTTAGGAATTCCCCTACAGTTGACCAAGATGATAATAAATCAAGTGATATTTATGTTTATAATGCAGATTATAGTTCTTATGATGATATAGTTGCTTCAACAACAATTATATATCCAGAGATGGATGTGCAGGGGAATAGTAATGCTATTAGTAATGGAAGTACTACTCCAAGTACTACAAATAATACAGACTTCGGAAATGTAAATATTAATAATAACAAAGATATAGTTTATACTATCGAAAACACCAAAGGTGGGTTTCCTCCATCCGATAGAGGTAAATTATTTTTAAAAGATAATGGAGGTGGATACGTTGAGCTTTCAGGTACTGATGCATCTATGTTTAGTGTTACCGTAGCTCCAACATCACCTATTAATCCGGCAGGTGGAACTTCTGATTTTACAGTTCGATTTATTCCAACCAGTACTGGTACAAAAACTGCTACAATAACTATCTATAATAATGATTCGGATGAAAATCCTTATACTTATAGCATTCAAGGTACAGGAGTAGCTGTTGTTCCAACTGTTGCATCAACTACCGCTGTTAGTTCAAGAACAGAATCGTCTGCTTCTAGTGGCGGAAATGTAAGTGATGATGGAGGAAGTTCTGTAACTGATAGAGGAGTATGTTGGAATACATCAACGTCGCCTACTATTTCTAATAGCCACTCTTCTGATGGAACTGGTACCGGTACTTTTTCAAGTACTATTACAGGAGGTGTTAGCAGTGGAACATTGTACTATGTACGTGCTTATGCAACAAATTCCGCTGGAACTTCTTATGGCCCTGAAATTACGTTTTATACCCTTTCTGCTGAACCAACAGATCAAGCTTCTAACTTCAGTAATACTGCAAAAAGTGATACTACACTTGATCTTTCCTGGTCAAGTGCATCAGGTGCTGACGGATATATTGTTCTTAAGAAGGATGGGGCAACTGCACCAAATAATACTGGGGTTGATGATGGTATGAAATATACTAGCTTTAGTAGTTTGCCGGCAGGAACAAGTGTGGTTTGTGAAACAACCTCTACAAGTTGTCAAGTAACGGGTTTAAGTGCTACAACAGAATACAGTTTTTCTATAATTCCATTTGCTGTTGATGGTGATGATGCAACATATAACTATAAAACTGATGGAACTTTAGCTAGTTTAACAGCTTCTACTACTGCAGCTGTACCTTCTACACAAGCTTCAAATTTAAAATGGGCAACTGCTTCTTCAACCAGTATGGAGTTGACATGGGATAATGGTAATGGAGTAGGTAGAATTTTTGTTATGAAAGCCGATGGAAACGTTACTGACCCTTCCAATGGAACTACATATACTGCAAGTTCTACATTTGGAAGTGGTGATGATATTGGTGCTGGGTCTTATGTTGTATATAATGGTACAGGAAGTGCTAAATCAAGTGTTGTTGTAGATAATTTAACCTCAAGTACTACTTATTACTTAAAGGTTTTAGAATATAATGGAAGTGGTGCTCAGACTACTTATAATACATCTTCATCAGGTACTGGTTTTGCTAATGGCAATAATGGTTCAACAGGATTACCTATAAGCTTAATTTCCTTTACCGCAGATGTATCCAACAATAATGTATCACTTGATTGGGAAACAGCTTCTGAAGAGAATAATGATTATTTTATTATTGAGAGGTCATTCGATGCTGAAAATTTTACTCCTATTGGTAAAGTACAGGGAACTGGAAACAGTAATGTTACTCAAAAGTATCAATATGTTGATGATGATGTGACCAGTAATGGGGTTGTTTATTACCGTTTGCATCAATATGATTTTGATGGCAAAGATGAAATATTACCTAGTATTTCTGTTACTTTAAAAGATATTGAAGTAGGAATAGAATCAATTAGTATAATTGATAATTTTTTAAAAATTGATTATTCAAACTCAAAAGGAGTAAATACTGTGTTTCAAATTGTTGATATCAATGGTAAGAGTTTACAAATGGCATTTTCAAGCGCTAGTGGTAAGCAAAGTGTAAACTTTAACTTGTCCGGATTAAGCCATGGTATTTATTTTATTTCAATGGAGCAAGAAGATAGATTAATTACTCGAAAGTTTATTTACTAATAATGTAACTATGAGTATAGCTTATGCCGAATTCAGGTTAATAGAATAAATTGTTAATTAAAAGGCGTTAAAGATTAATCTTTAACGCCTTTTAATTAAATAAAATTTTAACTCAAACTATGTATTAGAACTTTGTTATGAAATATTTTTAGTAAGGGATGGATTTTCTAATTTATGTTTCGGGTTAAATTCAAAAATGATATTTCCTAATTTCTATGATTTGTGCAAAAAACTTTGATAATTATAGAAAATTATGACTTTATAATATCAAAGATAACTAAATGAAAAAAAAATGCTGATTTATAATAATTTATTATATCTTCGTATGCCAAATTAAGCATTTAAATTGGCTTAATAGTATAAGTTTAAATCACTCAGTAACAAGAAGTTATTTTTTATGAAAAGTAAAGGAACCGGAAAAGTTTCTCAGGTAATTGGACCTGTTGTTGATGTTTATTTCGAGAATGATGCAGATCTTCCTAATATTTATGATGCTTTAGAGTTGCATAATGCTGCTGGAAATAAAATTATCTTAGAAGTACAACAAGATATTGGAGAGAATACTGTAAGAACAGTAGCAATGGATTCTACTGACGGAGTTAGTAGAGGAATGGATGTGTTATCTACAGGTGATAAAATTACCATGCCAGTAGGAGATCATATTAATGGTCGAGTATTTAATGTTGTTGGCGATGCTATTGATGGTATTGGTGAGGTTAGTAAGGAAAAAACATATCCTATTCACCGTGAGCCCCCTAAGTATGAAGATTTAAGTACTTCAACAGATGTATTATATACAGGTATCAAAGTAATTGACTTAATTGAGCCCTATTCTAAAGGTGGTAAAATTGGTTTATTCGGTGGTGCAGGAGTTGGTAAAACAGTTATTATTCAAGAGCTTATTAATAATATTGCTTTGAACTATTCCGGCCAATCAGTTTTTGCAGGAGTTGGAGAACGTACTCGTGAGGGTAATGATCTAATTCGTGAGATGATAGAAGCTGGTATTATAAATTATGGTGATGAGTTTAAAGAAAGTATGGAAAAAGGTGGATGGGACCTTTCCAAAATAGATAAAGAAAAACTTAAAGAATCACAATTAGCACTTACTTTTGGTCAGATGAATGAGCCTCCAGGTGCACGTGCAAGGGTTGCCCTTAGTGGACTTACATTAGCTGAGTATTTTAGAGATGGTGATGAGAAGTCTGGTGGTCGTGATATCCTTTTCTTTATTGATAATATTTTCCGTTTTACACAAGCTGGTTCTGAGGTTTCAGCATTGCTTGGTCGTATGCCATCAGCGGTTGGTTATCAACCAACATTGGCTACAGAGATGGGAATGATGCAGGAGAGAATTACTTCTACAAAAAGAGGTTCTATTACATCTGTTCAAGCGGTGTATGTTCCTGCTGATGACTTAACTGACCCTGCTCCTGCAACAACTTTTGCTCACTTAGATGCAACAACAGTTCTTAGTCGTAAAATTGCTGAGCTGGGAATTTATCCTGCTGTTGATCCATTAGATTCGACATCTCGTATTCTTACTCCTGAGATTGTTGGTGACGATCATTATAATACAGCACAAAGAGTTAAAGAGCTTCTTCAAAGATATAAAGAATTACAAGATATTATTGCAATTCTTGGTATGGATGAATTAAGTGAAGAGGATAAGTTAGTTGTTCACCGTGCACGTCGTGTACAGCGTTTCTTATCTCAACCTTTCCACGTAGCAGAACAATTTACCGGAATTCCAGGGTGTGTTGTTTCTATTGAGGATACTATCAAGGGTTTCAACATGATTATTGATGGTGAAGTAGATGAATATCCTGAAGCCGCTTTCAACCTTGTTGGTGATATCAATGAAGCTATAGAAAAAGGTAAGAAATTGCTTGCTGAATCTAAATAAATAATTGAATTATGAAAGTTGAGGTTATTACTCCAGACAAGACTCTATTTTCAGGAGAACTGGATTTAGTGAAAGTGCCCGGGATTGATGGATTTTTCGAAATAATGAATTTCCACGCACCAATGGTGTCAATCCTTACTAAAGGAGAAATTAAGCTTGTGGATCATAAAAAACAAGAGCAGTTTCTTGAAATTAATGGTGGTGTTATTGAAGTAAATAATAACGTCGTTAAAATTTTAGCTGAATAAAGTTTTACATATAAATATAAAAAGCTCCTTCTGGGAGCTTTTTTTTTACATAATATTATGAATGAATATCTTAGTTTAGCAATAGTTTGTATTTTAGTTTTTTTTATCAATATACCATTTGGGTATTGGCGTTATGGCGTTAAAAAGTTTAGTTTACAATGGTTTCTTGCTGTTCATCTACCTATTCCATTAGTTGTAGCGCTGAGGTATGGTTTTCATCTGGGATTTCAGTTATATACATACCCATTTATGATCTTTGCATTCTTCTCGGGACAATGGTTAGGTGCAAGAATTAGAAAGAAAAAAACGAATTAGAATTGATAGTTTTCTTTCAGAAATATCTAAATTTATTAGTTCTACTTAATAGTCAGGATTATTTGTAAATAATCAGGGTTAATCATAATAATATTATAATTTTAGTTCAATTGTACTATTATCTGAAAAACAATAAGTAATTATTGCATTTTTTTAAGTACTTTTATGCTTTAATCATTTAATAAATTTTATTTTATATTACTATGAGAAACTTTATTTTCACTATAGTTATTATATTGACATTCAGTCTTTTTGCTAACTCTCAATCAGTAGATAGATTATTTCGTTTTCCAGCTATTCATGGAGATACAATTGTATTTACCTATGCAGGAGATTTATATAGTGTATTGAAAACAGGTGGTGAAGCTAGAAAATTGACATCAGGAGATGGTTATGAAATGTTTGCAAAGTTTTCTCCCGATGGTAAAACGATAGCATTTACGGGTCAATATGATGGTAATACTGAGGTTTTTACTATTCCTTCGAAAGGTGGGTCACCAAAGAGACTAACCTATACAGCAACACTTTCACGTGATGATATTTCTGATAGGATGGGGCCAAACAATATTGTTACTGCTTGGACTCCTGATGGTGAAAATATTGTTTATCGTTCTCGTAAACATAGTTTTAATTCATTTGTAGGTTCTTTGTTTATTGTTTCTAAGAATGGTGGAATGAGTCAGCAGCTTCCATTATCTACTGGAGGGTTTTGTTCGTATTCTTCTGATGGTAAGCAGTTAGCATTTAACAGAGTAATGCGTGAGTTTAGAACTTGGAAATATTACAAGGGAGGCATGGCTGATGATGTTTGGATTTATAATTTTGAGACAAAGGCTTTAGAAAATATTACTAATAATAATGCACAGGATATTTTCCCAATGTGGTATAAAAATCGTATCTTTTTCCTTTCTGATAGAGATAGAACTATGAATTTATTCTCTTATAATATTGAAACAAGAGAGACTCATAAGTTAACCCAATTTGAAGATTATGATATTAAATTTCCATCTATCAACGATAATCAGATTGTTTTTGAGAATGAAGGTTTTATTTATGTTTATAATATTGATATTCAGAAATTGGAGAAAGTTAATATTACAATAAATAATGATTTTTTAGAATCAAGAAATCAGTTTGTTGATGCATCAAAATATATAAATTCTTATAGTGTATCTCCCAAGGCAAAACGTATTGCTGTTAGTGCAAGGGGCGATATTTTCACACTTCCTGTAAAAGAAGGAATCACTTACAACTTTACTAAATCATCAGGTGCTTTTGATAGAAATGTTGAATGGTCTCCTGATGGGAAATATATAGCTTTTCTTTCCGATAAGGATGGCGAGTATGATATATATATTATGCCTTCTGATGGTAGTGGTGAAATGCAAAAAATAACCTCTGATGCCAAATCATATAAATTTGAAATACAATGGTCGCCTAATAGTAAATATATTCTTTGGAGTGATAAGAATATGAATCTTAGATATGTAAATATTGAAACAAAGGAAGTTACTCAAGTAGCGCATAGTTTAACTTGGGAGATAAGAGATTATGATTGGTCTCCTGATAGCCGTTGGATATGTTATTCTGATAATGATGGCTCTGGAATAAACCAAATATATCTTTTTGATACAAAATTGAAAACTAATAAAACGGTTACTAACAAATGGTATGATTCATCAAATCCAATATTTAGTGAAAATGGTAAATATTTATTCTTTGTATCTAATAGAGTTTTCAACCCAATTTATTCTGAGGTAGAATGGAATTATGCTTATAACAATATGAGTAAGATTTATTTTATTACTCTTCAAAATGATGAGAAAAGCCCTTTTGCTCCTAATGATGATTGTGATGCCAAAGTTGATAAAAAATCAGATGATAAAAATAATGTTGATGTTATTATTGATTTTGAGAATATAGAAAATAGAGTAGTTGATTTACCAATTCCTGCAGGATATTATTGGAATATATCCATTCCTGATAATAGAGTTTATTATAACTATTTTACTACAGGTAAAAAATCAGCACTTAAAATGTATGATTTATCTGAGAAAAAGGAAACAAATTTAGGTGAAGGTTTCTCTTATTCTCTTACCCCCGATTTAAAGAATATGCTTATTGCAAAAGGAAAGAAAATACAGGTAATTCCTTTGCCTTCTTCTGCTGTAAAGTTAAGTAAACCAATTGATATAAGTGGTTTAAAAGTATGGGTAAATAAACATGAAGAATGGGCTCAGATATATAAAGAAGCCTGGCGTCAGATGAGAGATTTCTTTTATGATTCAAATATGCATGGTCTCGATTGGCAAAAGATGTATGATAAGTATGCAATTCTTGTACCTTATGTAAATAATAGAAATGATCTTAATTATTTGATTGGGGAGTTAATAGGAGAATTGAATATTGGCCATGCTTATACTGGTGGAGGAGATCGTACAATGCCAAAAAGATATAAAACCGGGTTGCTTGGTGCACAATTGTCAAAAGATGCTGAAAGTGGTTTTTATAGAATTGATAAGATTCTTAAAGGTGAAAACTTCAATTCAAAATTATTCTCTCCTTTAACGGAGGTTGGCTTAAATGTATCAGAAGGAAATTACATTATAGCTGTTGATGGAATATCGTGTAAAGATTATGATGACTTTTATGAAATGATGTTTGATAAGGCAGGTAAAATAGTTTCTTTAAAGATTAACAGTATTGCTTCTGAACAGGGAGCTAGAACTATTTTCGTTAAACCAATAGCTGATGAGGCGTCTTTGTATTATTATAATTGGGTTCAAGGAAATATAGAAAAAGTAAACAAAGCTACTAATGGTCAGGTAGGATATATTCATGTTCCAGATATGGGGAGGGATGGTTTAAATGAGTTTGTAAAATATTTTTATCCACAACTAAGCAAAAAAGCTCTTATCATTGATGATAGGGGAAATGGTGGAGGAAATGTTTCACCAATGTTGATTGAAAGATTGAGAAGAGAAATAACACGTGCAAATATTTTACGTAATGCAAGCGTGTCTACTCAAACTCCAACAAAAATGATGCGTGGCCCAATGGTATTACTAGTAAATGGTTACTCTGCCAGTGATGGAGATTTGTTCCCATATAGTTTTAGAAAGCATAATTTAGGTTTAATAATTGGAAAGCGTACATGGGGAGGAGTAGTTGGCATAAGAGGATCTTTACCTTTTATTGATGGTGGAAGTTTAACAAAACCGGAATTTGCTAGTTATTCTGCTGATGGAAGCAAGTGGATTATTGAAGGCCATGGTGTAGACCCTGATATTGTTGTTGATAATAATCCGGCAAAAGAATTTTTAGGCGAAGACCAGCAACTGAATAGAGCTATTGAAGAAGTGATGAAGTTGCTTAAAAAATATAAATCTATACCACCACCACCTCCTTATCCTAATAAAAGTAAGTAATAAGAGGCTATTTAGATTCAATAATATGGACGATTTAAAGCGCATAAGTATCAAGGAATGGGACTATGATGACCGTCCAAGAGAGAAAATGCTTATTAAGGGAAGAAAATCTCTTAGTAATGCTGAGCTTATTGCCATTATTATTGGGTCTGGAAATAGAGAAGAATCGGCAGTGGAGCTTTCAAAAAGAATTTTAAACTCTGTAGATAATGATTTAATATCTCTAGGAAAGCTTAGAATTGAAGAAATGATACGTTTTAAAGGAGTTGGGGAGGCAAAAGCTATAGGCATTGCAGCAGCAATGGAATTGGGTCGTCGTAGGAGGGAAGCTGAGGTTAAAGAAAAGAAAAAAATTACTTCTTCTAAAGATGTTTTTGAAATATTTCAGCCTAATATGACAGACTTGCCTTATGAGGAATTTTGGGTTCTTTTGTTAAATAGAGCCAATAAAATAATTGGTAAATATCAAGTGAGCAAAGGAGGTGTGTCGGGTACAATTGCCGATCCTAAGTTGATATTTAATATTGCAATTTCTAACCTTGCTTCTTCCATTATTCTTTGTCATAATCATCCAAGTGGTAACATTAAGCCTTCGAATGAAGATACTAGGCTTACAAATAAAATTAATAAGGCGTGTGATTTACTTGAATTGAAACTTCTTGACCATATTATTGTGGGAGATCAGAAATACTATAGTTATGCTGATGAAGGAATGCTTTAGATTGTTACAGATTTATTTTATTGTAAGATGAACAAAAAGATATTGATATTAGTTCCTAAAAGAACAAACCGCTTGATTTTTATCTTTAACCATTTTTTTAAAGAACTTTTGGGGCTGGAGCCGGAGTTTTGTCTTGATAATAAGAAGTTTGAAGATTATGATGGTATTAAGATACATTATGGATTTTCTGCTATTGGTGATGAGTTTTTTATTGCTGCCGAAGAGCTGCTATTCGAAAGAGGAATTAAAGACCAAGAGTTAAGCTTTGGCGAATATTATAATTTGCCTACTCTTTTCCCTACTTATAATCGAAAGTCAAAATACAATTTTGATTTGTTTTCTGCATCATTTTATCTTATAAGCCGTTACGAAGAGTATTTACCTTTTATGAAAGATAAGTATGGAAGATTTCCTGCCTCTGAAAGTATAGCTTTAAAAAATAATTTTCTTAATAAACCCTTAATTGATATCTGGGCTAAAGATTTAGGCTACCTCCTTCTAGAGCATTTTCCCGGTATTGAAATACAAAGACCTGAATATAAATTTATACCAACTATAGATATTGATGCAGCATTTTCCTACAAACATAAGGGGGCATTGAGGATTATGGGAGGATACCTTAAAAGTTTTATGTCTTTAGAATTTAAAGATTTATTAACAAGGACTAGGGTTTTGTTAGGAAAAGAGAAGGATCCTTTTGATACCTTTGATTATTTGTTTAATACTATTAGAAATAACAAACTTAAAGCTATTTTCTTTATTCTATTTGCTGACTATGGTACTAATGATAAGAATATACCCACTTATAGCAAGTCTTTCCGTGAATTAGTAGCATATATTGGAGATAATGCTGAAGTTGGGATACATCCTTCTTTTACTTCAAATTCAATTCCGTCGAAACTCAAAAAAGAAATTATAACTCTTAGTAAAACAGTGCATCAAGAAATCTTGAAAAGTCGTCAGCACTTTTTAATAATTCATATGCCTTCTACATATAGAAACCTTATAATACATTCTATAACAGATGATTATAGTATGGGCTATGCTGACGAAATTGGTTTCAGAGCTTCTACTTCTATGCCTTTTTTATTTTATGATTTAGAGATGGAATATACAACTTCATTAAGAATTCATCCTTTTGCTGTTATGGAAGGGACCCTTAAAGATTACAAACAATTTAATACTGATGAAGCTATTTCTGCTTATAGAGAAATAATTGATGAAGTAAAATCTGTTGATGGAACATTCATAAGTATTTGGCATAATGAAAGCTTAAGTAATAGTAAACGTTGGGTTGGTTGGAAAGCTGTTTTTGAAAAAATGATAGAATATGCAAAATGAAAATATATTATTTTTTTTCTTAATTATTTTTTTTCTTAATTCATGTTCCATTGAAGAGAAAGCAGCATTGAAATCTCAAAAGGATATTCAAAATACAACAGTGCTGCTCTATGCACAGCCTGAATTATATAAATATAATACAAAGGTTAATATTCCTGATGATATTCCTGATGAAGAATATGATCGTTTATATTTGCAATCGATGGATAGTAGTGACTTTATTGCCGATATAGATATTGATGCATATTGGATTCAATTTCATAATGAGATTCAGAAAAATATTATTAATTCCGGTTTTATATATTTATCATCTGATAGTATTACAGAATTTATTGATAAGGATAAACCTAAATTTATTTTTGATATTAAGCAAATAGAACTTGATGAGCATAGAATATTTTTTGTAGATACTATTCCTGCCCCTTATGAAGGTTTTGGATATTTTGATGAAAATTATTCAAAACGTGTTATAGCAAAAGATTTTGAAGCGATAATAGAAAATTATGAAGTAGAGATTCCTAGAAGATACTACAATGATGATGCCCCACCTCCTGAACTTAAAATTCCAAGCTATAATACATACAATCCGATTGTTAATAAGTATAGTGAAATACAAATAATAAAGCCTATAAATGCTGCTTCTATTAATTTTTGGATAGAGGTAAATTCATATCTTAAAAATCAAGTGCATAGGCGAGAACTGATATTTATTTCAAGAAGTATGGAGGATATAGTAACTAATGATGTGAATATAACATACGATGATTTACTAAATATTCAAGCGTGGTATAGGTTTTCTAACTTAGGATATAAAATTGACTCGATAGACATAGATAAGATTTGGTTAAATTCCGGAGTATGGTCAAGAGAAGTAACCGACATTCTAAATTCTTATATGGTAAATAAAATTATCGAGGATTATATACACAACGCCTCCGATACTAAATACCGTAAACGATTTTGGATATTTAATGCTAAAACAGGGAGAATTTTACCAACTGATAATACTCCAGAATATAAAATATTGGAGCAATATGAGGCTAATTAGTCTAGAATTCGTAACAAATATTCTCCATATCCACTATTGATTAGTGGTTCTGCAATTATACGAAGTTGTTTGGCAGAAATATATCCCATTCTATATGCTATCTCTTCAATACACCCAACTTTTAGACCTTGACGTTCTTCCAGGACTTGTACAAATTGTCCCGCTTGAATAAGAGATGAGAATGTACCTGTATCAAGCCATGCCGTTCCACGACTTAGCATTGCTACCTTTAATTTGTTTTTTCTTAAGAAAATTTTGTTTATATCAGTAATTTCATACTCTCCTCTATTACTTGGTTTGAGAGTTTTAGCAATTTCTACTACTGAGTTGTCGTAAAAGTATAAACCAGGAACAGCATAATTTGATTTTGGAAATTCAGGTTTCTCTTCAATAGAAACGACTTTCATATTATCATCAAATTCTACAACACCATATCTTTCGGGATCATTTACATGGTATGCAAATACTACACCCCCATCAGGATCAACATTTTGTTGAAGTACACTAGCCATATTCGAACCATAGAATATATTATCTCCTAGAATAAGTGCAACTTTATCATCACCAATAAACTCTTCTCCAAGTACAAAAGCTTGAGCCAAACCATTAGGTATAATTTGTTCTTTATAAGTAAACTTACAACCAATTTGACTGCCATCACCTAATAATTTTTGGAAACCTGGAAGGTCATAAGGTGTTGAAATTATCAATATTTCTTTAATACCAGCTAGCATTAATGTTGATAGAGGATAGTAAATCATTGGTTTATCATAAACAGGCATGAGCTGCTTTGATACTGCTTGTGTTAAAGGTCTAAGTCTTGTTCCTGATCCTCCGGCTAATATTATTCCCTTCATTGGTGTTAAATTTAATGTGTTATATTATTTTCAAAAACTCTATTTCTTTTTTTGTCAGATGTCTCCAACGTCCTCTTGGTAAGTCTTTTTTAGTAAGACCGGCAAAGACTACTCTATCTAATTTGACAACTTCGTATCCAAAGTGCTCAAAAATTCTTCTTACTATTCTATTTTTACCAGAGTGGATTTGGATTCCTATTTCTTTTTTAGAGGTGATATCTTCAACATAGCTTATTTTATCAACGATGATAAGTCCGTCTTCTAATGTAATACCATTAGATATTTCAAGCATATCATTCTTTGTTAGAGGTTTATCAAGAAAAACATGATATACTTTTCGCACTCTGTGTTTTGGATGAGTAAGCTTTTTTGCCATATCACCATCATTGGTAAATAGTAATAGACCAGTCGTTTTTAGGTCAAGACGACCAACGGGGTAAATACGCTCTGAACATGCATTTTTTATTAAATCCATTACGGTCTTTCTATCCTCCGGATCGTCAGTAGTTGTTACAAATCCCTTAGGTTTATTTAGTAAAATATATTGAAGTTTTTCAGCTACTAGCAATTGACCATCTAAATGTACTTTTTCTCCTTTTTTTACCTTATATCCAAGTTCAGTAACAATCTTATTGTTGACAGTTATAGCACCAGTTTCTATTAGTTTATCTGCCTCTCTTCTAGAACAAACGCCAGAGTGAGCAATATATTTATTTAGCCTTATACTCCCATCTTTATCGAATTGAAGAGTTGTATTTTTTGCTGAAGACTTTTTACTTGGTGCCGGTTTTGATATTTTTTCTACTCTTTTAGCTTTCAGATTATTTTTTTTACTGTATTTGGAAAAATCACCATCGTAGTGTTTCTTGCCACTTCTTGTATTTGCTGATTTTACTTTAGATTTTCCGTTGCGTTGTGCCATTACTGATATAAATTATTTAATCGGCAAAGATAGTCCCTATTTAGTAGTAAATTAGATTTATTTCTTCTTAAACTCTTGAATCTTATTGTCGAAGAATAATAAATATTTGCCTTTAGGTAATTTATCAATATTAATATATCTATCGTATCCACTTAATAGGAGGCTTCTATTTAAATCATAAATCTCATATTCCGTTTTTCTAGAAAGAACTATTTCATCAATAAATTTCTTATTTTGAATATAAATTGGATTTTGATTTGAAGCATTAAAAATTAGGTCTCTAGACCTTACTTCTTCTCCTTTTATGTTAATAGATTTTACCCTATATATATTTTTCCCAGAATGTGGACGAATAGTAATTTTATAGATATTATTAGCAACAGTATCTATTGGATCTACCTTTGCAACGGTTTTCCATTGATTCCATTTATATTGTTCTACAATAATAGGATAATCACCCGGGACACCTCTAATATGCCATTTTAACTCGTCATTTTTAGTATATACAGGTTTGGCAATTCTAAATTTTACCGGAGGCATCAAAGCTTCTGGATTTACAATTACAGGAGCAAAATTACTTTCATATATTACTATAATACTTACTCTATCTCCTTCATCAAAGTTATATGATCCTAAATCTACTTCTATTCCATTGGTTTTTAAGTCTTCGGATATGGTGTCCTTATTAACTATCAGTTTCTGTATGCTAAAAGAATCTGCAACTGATGGGTTGTAAACGTAAATATTTGTACCATAATACATTCCGCTAATACTTATAGTGTCAACCTGTGAGAATAATGTATTTGTGAATACAATAAATATAAATATCAGAATACGTTGAATCATTATCAAAAGTTAGTAGCCTTAAATCAATAAGACATATTCGGTCATTTGATACGTAAAACTTCTAATGTGGTTACACCGGAGTATTTGACAGAAGAATTATGCTATTGGTTTTTATAACTATTTTATATATAAAAACAATTAGTTCTTAATAATTTTTCTGACAATAGTTTCTTTGGTGGTATTAATTCTAATAATATATACTCCACCCTCATAAGTAGTTAAATCTAACGAATAATTTTTGGAATTTATTCCTTTAATAGAATTTATAATTCTACCATTAATATCCATTATCTCAATAGCATAAATTGGTTCCTTGCTTTGAATAGCAGAAATGCTTTTAGTTGGATTTGGCATAATCTTCAATGTGTTTCTGCTTTCTGGTAAGTTGATGCTTATATTTGTAGAAATATTTGATATTGCAATCAGGTGAATATCTGGATCAAACTCAACAGTGTCGATATAAGAATTAACATGCACATTAAAATTTTGTCCACTGAATGTATTGTTTAACACTACAATAGTATCAATATTATTTCCTTTTAGACGAATTGGTACTGGCATTTCAAAAAAACTTACTGATGAGTGAGTTGTGGTTTGGT
Source organism: Bacteroidales bacterium (assembly GCA_027064095.1). GTDB lineage: Bacteria > Bacteroidota > Bacteroidia > Bacteroidales > UBA1556 > UBA6267. The sequence continues at coordinate 20,374 of JAMOQI010000057.1, forward strand.
CAAGAATAATGTTTATACTGTCTTTTGCAGATTGGTATGTGGTAACAGTATAAATAGGAAAGCCTTGCCCATAGTACCAATCATCGAAAAATTCAGTTAGATTAAGACCGCTAGCTGCTTCCAGATGAGATTTTAAATCGGAAGTATGAGCATATCCGAAGCTTAGATTAGGATCGAGTAGATAGTTGTGAATACCTGCAAAAAATGCAGAATCACCACATACCCATCTTAGCATATGCAATACATAGGCTCCTTTACTATATGATAATCTACTGTTGAAAATTCTATTAACACTTGTAGTATCATCACAATATACCGAACCGTCTGGTTCTTGCATAACATGGCTACTTGTTTGGTTTTTCCATGTTTCCCACCATGGTGTATTTGGCATGTGTTCATATGTAAGCCCTGTTAAATAGGTTGCAAAACCTTCATTTAGCCATATGTCGTGCCAGCTTCCACATGTAACCATATCGCCAAACCACTGGTGAGCAAGTTCGTGAGCCATAAGACTATGGCTAAAACCACCCATAAAACTCATGGTTTGATGTTCCATACCGCCACCCCAGCCAAATTGGGCATGTCCGTATTTTTCGTTAGTGTATGGATAGTCAATAAATAAATTGCTATATAATTGAATACTAGCAATAACATTTGGAGTCTGAGTGACGACGGTAGCTGAATCTTCAGGGAAAATGTAATTAAGAACTTCTACGGTTCCTGAGTTAATATTTGCAAAGTCTGAGTACGTAGCATAGTTGGTTACAGCTATAGCTACCAAATATGTTGCTATTGGATAACGATGTTTCCAGTGAAACAACTTCCCATTTCCTTCATTTATCTCTGAAACAAGAACTCCATTAGAAGCGACTCTTTGTCCGGTTGTGGTATGCACATATACGTCTAACGAATCTATTTTGTCACTTAGGTCGTTTTTGTTGGGCCACCATTCTCTTGCTCCATAAGGTTCAGAGAGTGTCCATATTATTGGTGAATTGGCATGTGTGCTTTGGATAAAAGCTCCAAAGCCACTTCCTATACCCGGTGTTCCATGATAGTATATTTCCAATGAATCTAATGTTTGATTTGCCAATGTTGAATTTAGATAGATATTTAATAAATACGATCCACTATCGGCAAAGGTTAAATTTTGCTTATGAAAAATAACACTATCTACAGTCATTGTATTATCTAACTCAAAAGTAATCTCATTTACGTTGGGCTCTGTAGTTTGAAATAATGTAAATACTGAACCGCTAATAAAATTCACAGATGGGTCGATAGTCCAATTCATTCGATGGTATTTAATATCGATATTCTGACCTGCAAATGATGAATTAGTTCCGGCTTTAGCAAAAAATTGCTGTTTTGTGTGAGAACATGTGCTTATCGCAGTTTGGTTTATAATTTCAGTATTTAGGTCTTGATTTTGATATTGGGCTTTTAATGTAAATTGCAAAAAGCTTAATATAATGACTAATACAATCTTGTTGATATTCATAAAATTTATTTTTATTATTTCAATAATTTAAAGACACCAATAATTCCATTATCGTTTGTTATTTGCAAATAATAAACTCCTGATGCAAATATTGATATATCAATTGTTTCAGTTACGTTTAGTGGATTATTAATGGCTTTTTGTTTTATTATTTGACCTAAACTATTGTAAATATAGTATTTATATTTTAACAGGTTTGATTTAGATATATCTAGAGTGAAGATACCATTTTTTGATGGATTTGGATAAATAGAAATAGCTTTTGTTGATAATGAATTATCTATTCCAACAGTATTATTTATGTAAATTGTTCTGTATGAAACACATTCATTAGAGTCTTTTAGAGTGACTTTATATAGACCTTTACAAAGGTTTATAGCAGTTTGAGTGGTTTGATTGGCAGGGTCGTTCCATTGAAAGCTATATGGAGGAGTTCCTCCCATTGGTGATGATGTTGCCGTTCCGGTGCAGTTATTTAAAGTGTCATCAGTATAAGATGTTGTCATATCCAAGGCGCTAGGTTGACTGATTACAAAACTTGCTTGTTTGCTACAGCCAAGAGTATCAGTAACAATAACAGTGTAATTGCCTGCACTTAAGCTGGTTCTGTAGCTTCCAGTACCTCCTGAAGTCCAGAAGTAGGTATATGGACCGATACCACCAACGACATTTAGATTTATACTTCCTGAAGTTCCAAAATAACATTTTGCATCTTCCACAACTCCGGTTATTTGAATAGGGCTACTAGGGCCAATAACTTCTAAAGTATCGTGTATTATTGAGTTTTGAGCATCTGTAATTGTTACAGTAAAAATGCCAGCATTTAAGTGTTCGATTTTTGCAGTGGTATCTCCAGTATTCCATAAATATTGATATGGAGGAGTACCACAGGCAGGGAAAACTTCTAAGCTTCCAAGGCTATCATTGTAACATATATTATTTGTGGAGTTACTATAGAGGCTCATACTATTACCATTTCCAATTATAATAGTTTTTAATAAAGGTTTTTTATTTCTTGCAGTAATTGTTAATGTTAAGCTGGCTCCTTGGATGCCATTAAGAGGAATAAAACCATTACCGTTAATTAATTGTGTTCTGCCAAGTAATACTCCATTGCCCATTAGTGTAGCTATAGCATCAGACACATTACAATTTGAGATAATATAAGCAGAATCAATACAATTTATTGAATCTGGAAGAGTGGCTGTAATATAACCCGGACTTTCTGTCCATATTTTCATTGCAGGGTCTCCAAAATAATGAAATAATTCATAAGTATAGCGATTTCCTCCATTGCTTCCTCCCCATGTTTGCACCATACGTACAAGACCGTGATTCATTACGTCACCCATTTTCACTATATCGCTATGAGTATTAACATTTGGGTAGCTATTCCCTCCGCTACCAAATACTGGTAATAACCCAGGATTTGACCAAATTCCATCAATCATGCCTAATGATAATCCATCATTGTATCCACTATAACTATAATATGAAGCAGCAACAACACCTACGGCGCCACCATTTGTTTTTCGCATAAATGTTTCAGCAAAACAAGATGGTAATGTAAACTCACCAGTATGGCAGTTAATACTAAAAACCACAGGTAACTTATTACCATTGGATAGGTTGTTTATTTTAGTACTTGTATAGTATGGGTGCGCCCAACCAATTCCACCAGAATATCCATGGTCGCGATGGAAAACCAAGAATTTACCAGCATTGATTGCATTTGTAATATCAGTGTGCCCACTTTGCCAGTAAAATCCACTAGACTTTAGTAAGGCTGAATCTAAAGCTTGTCCATTTGAATAATATCCATTATTGTAATTCAAAGGTATAACATTATTGTCGGTATAATAAAGTCGTTGGCTATCATACCCTTGACTTAAAAGGTAGGTGCGAATATTTTCACTAGTGTGTAAAAATCTTCTATCAGCATATCCATCATTATTATCATCTTGATACATAGCACAGTTCAGAGCATTTTGATAAAATAGACTGTCGTTAATTGGGTTACGCTCATAATTTATAATTCTCTGTACTTGCATCATAGCATTGGATGCAGAACTTGGAGAAATTCTCCCTTTGGCCATATCCGGTACAAAATCATTGTTCCCATCCATGCATACATAATAAAGATCTGAGCCGAATGTTTCAGCCCCATTTTGAGTGTAATGTACTTCGGAAGGAACATCTTGATCATCTCCAATTATTAATAGATAATCAGGTTTTGGAGTCCATAAATTATAGCGAGTACTAACAGCATTTTTGACTGATAATGCTGACCAATTGCTTGAAGAAACAACATCAACAGTATAACCCATTTGGCGTTTCCAATTTGCAATTGAATCAGCAGCAGCAAGATAATTGCTGTGAGTTATTATAATGTAGTTCTTACTATTATTATTTAAAGTATTAAAATTTTGTGAGTTTTGGTAATATTTTCTTGCCTCCTTTTCCCATGATGCTGAGTTTAAAGGATAATTTAACAGCTGATTAATATAGTTTTCCGAATGATTATTATAATTTGTGAAGGCATTAGCACCTGAGAAAGTTATTTTATAATTTATATTTTCATGTAAAAACAATTTCTCTGTAGCCGGGTTGTATTGCACAGGGCAAACTTGTACCATAAGCATTCGTAATCCCCTAAATTTCATTTCTCCAATAATACTAACACTTTGTAATGGATAAATGGCATCAGTATCGTAAAAATCTTTATTAATCGTAAATTTTGGGTCTGGAGCACCTTCTGTATCAACAGCAGGTTTTAAAGCAGGAAAAACTCTTTTGGTGTTAGCTACCGATGGAACATCGTTATTCAATTTTAGTTGGTAATCAGCTCCTTCCGGAACTGCTATCAAGTCAATATGAGAAGGAAGAGCCGGCAGCCCAACTTCTTGAATATGGCTAAAATCTGTTATGCTTAGCTTTTGATATATTTTACCTTTGTGTGTTATTGGGAAGGAAAATAGTTTATTGAAACTGTAATTTACTTCTATGCCTTCAAGTCCATTATCAGTAATATTTCTAATTGGAGATGAATTTTCTGTATTATTAGAGCCTTTGGGTTGAATAATTTGAATTTGAGCATTACTTATACTGTATGAAATTAACAGTATAGTTAGGAGTAAAATTAATCGCATAATAATTTGTTGTTTGTGTGTTGCATGTCAATAATATCGCAAATATACTAAAATACCATAATGGATAAGATATAATACGAAATGATTAGGTAGAATAGACAGAAAATAAATATAAACGTTGCTTTTGATTAAAATAACTATTATTGAGTTAAAAACTTTGCAAAATTATATTCCCATGGGCCTAGTTTAGTTTCGTACGACATGGCTTTTTTAATCATTTTGTCGAAGACAATATTACTAACTTCTATAGCTCCCATCCTAAAGCTATGTGGGTTACTAACTTGTGAATCTATAAAGTGAAAATCCCAATTTTTGAGCATAAACGCAAGTGCATGAAGTGCTATTTTTGATGTGTTGGGAATTATGTGAAACATGCTTTCCCCAAAGAAAGCTCTACCTAATGAAATACCATAAAGTCCACCAACCATTTTGTTTTCAAGATAAACCTCAACAGTGTGTAAATATCCCATGTCAAATAATATACTGTAGACATTAATTATCTCATCCGAAATCCAAGTGTCTTCTTGCCCTGTTCTGTCTACTGTGGCACAATTTAGAATAACGTCTTTAAAATTAGTATCTAATTTTATCTCAAAAGGATATTTCTTTATTGTTCGACGAAGTGATTTCGGTATTTTTAATTTTCCAGGAATATAAACAGGGCGATATGGACTTGCCCACCAAAGTATATCATCTTCGGGGTTAAACCAAGGGAAAATACCAAGAGAGTAAGCCAGCAAGAGTCTATCAACATTAAGATCTCCTCCTATAGCTAATAAGCCATTTTCGTCAGCTAAGAGTGGGTTCGGGAAAGCTATGTCATCACCAAGAATGAAAATCATCTCTAATAGATTTAAAACTTTGAAAGCTTATAAATATAATAAACATTTATAGTAGGAAACCATCCATATTTCTTCATTGTTTGTTGTAGTTTTTCATTTGTAAGCTCAGATATAGGTGAGATATATCTATAATCAGACTGTAAATTATGATGTGAGAGTATAGTTTTATTAATACCGACCTCTACTCGCAACTCTGAATTGGGATTCAATAATGGGATTATTTTTCCTGCAATAAAGCCAATATTTATATAATTTGTATTAAGAGTAAGGGGTTTTGTGCTTTGACTTTTGGCAATTGGGCCAAGAGGAATTTCTCCGGAATTTAAATCCACATCAAAGGCTTTATTGATTACATCATCGGTGATATCACGTTTTAGTAAATTCATCCATTGTATACTAAATGCTCCGTAATATCGGCGATTATCAGAGCCAAAGTAGTAATGTGCACCTATATCGAGACCAGCACCAATAGAAAATGGCTCATTTAGAATAGCTGTAATATTAGGGTCTGCACCCCATAGATTCATATATCCAGTTGGCACTTTTGAGAATGGGAAAGTGACAAATTGAGTGCTTAAATGAATAGCAAAACGAGTACTGAATCTTACAAAATATCCAATATCGTATGTATATGGAAGTTTAATGCCCGCTCTCAAGCCTTGCTCTTCAGGTTGCGAAAAAGCTAAGTTAGATGTGAAAAGTATTAGTGTAATACTTATTATTATTTTAATAAAATGCCTTTTTATACTCATATTTATTTTGAGTTTATTTCAAACTGTAAAGATAGAATAAATTAAAAAGCTTGACTTTGAAAATTATTATTTAAAAAGCAGAATAAAATATATTTCTATATATTAAAAAAAGTGTATTTTTGCAATCCGGAAATTGAAAAGGTCTCTTGGCCGAGTGGCTAGGCACCGGTCTGCAAAACCGTCTACCCCGGTTCGAATCCGGGAGAGACCTCAATAATTATTACTAATCTCCAATTCTTAATTTAAAGAGTTGGAGATTTTTTTTGCAGAAATCAAAAACTAATTCGGATTATTCATAAATAATTCTGACGATTAAGTAAAACTAATAACCTCAGTTCAACGAAAAATTTTACTCGCAGAAAGCTTATATCTAACAGAGGTAAATAAATTTGGGTCTAGATTTAAGTTTTTCTAATTGAGTATGTCCCTAAATTATTTTGGAGAGGTTTCCGCATTGCATTTCGCTATTCATTGCTTATTAATACAAAAGCAAAGCGAATTGAATGAATAATGTGCATTAAATTTACAAATTATTGGAAACAAATTGTATAAATTTAATATTTTAATAATACGAAGTTACTATCTATCATAGTTTTATATTTTGCATCTATTTTAACAAATTAAGTATGTATTTTTTATTTAAATTTAAATACCGATAAGCAAGCTTAATTTCAATATATTTTCTACTTTCGCATATACAATATTATATAATTATTACAATGAGATTATTTTTTATAGTTATAATTATTCTAAGCTATGGGGTATTATTTTCTCAGGAGAAAAAGACTTATACCTGTAGTAGAATATCTCAAGAGCCTATAATTGATGGTGTTTTAAATGATGATGTCTGGAAAACAGGAGAATGGGAAGGTGGTTTTGTTCAAAGAGAGCCAATTGATAATAGTAAGCCTAGTCAAGAAACGTTTTTTAAGGTTTTTTATACCGATAACTTTATTTATGTTGCCATAAAAGCTATGGATACTCAAGCGGACTCTATTGATAGTAGATTGGTACGAAGAGATAAGCAAGAAGGAGATATGGTGGCGGTGCATTTTGATAGTTATAATGATTCCAGAACTTCATTTAGTTTTTTCGTAAATGCTGCCGGTGTAAAATCTGATGTTTTATTAAGTAATGGAGGTAATAAAAAAGATGCAAACTGGAATCCTATTTGGCAGGTAAAAACTACTAAAGATGGTAATGGGTGGTATGCTGAGATGAAGATTCCATTGAGTCAGTTGAGATTTTCTAAAACTGATAATAAAGTGTGGGGATTCGAGGTTTCGCGATATATTTTCCGTTTACAGGAGTTATCACTATGGCAACCAATTCCACAAACTGAGTCAGGTTGGGTTTTTAATTTTGGGAAGCTTTATGGTATTTCGGATATAAAACCTAAAAGAATTATTGAGATTGCACCATATGTTAGTGGAGGATTTGAAAGTTATGAGAAGGAGGAGGGGAATCCTTATGCCGATGGGAGCAATCTTTTGCATGGTTTGGGTGTTGATGGGAAAATAGGACTTAGTAATGATTTCATTCTGGATTTTACTGTAAATCCGGATTTTGGACAAGTAGAGGCAGACCCTTCACAAGTTAATTTGACAGCTTTTGAGGTATATTTTGAAGAGCAACGTCCTTTCTTTGTTGAGGGAGGAAATATCCTTGATTTTAAGATCACCCCCGGCGACCATGATGTTGCTCGTGACAATCTTTTTTATTCTCGAAGAATAGGTAGAAGGCCGCAGTATTATCCTAATTTGCGAAATAATGAGTTTATTGATTTTCCTATGGCTACTTCTATATTGGGTGCTATGAAAGTTTCCGGGAAAACCAAGAGTGGATTCTCACTTGGTGTAATTGAGAGTGTTACAAAAAAACAAAAGGCTTTAATTTCTTTTGATGGAGAAGAAAGAGAACAAACTGTGGAACCACTTACTAATTATTTTGTTGCCAGGGCTCAACAGGATATTAATCAGGGAAATACAATTATTGGTGGAGCGATTACCTCAACAAAAAGATTTATAGAAGATTCAGCCTTGACATTTCTTCCAAAAACAGCTTTTAGTAGTGGATTAGATTTTACGCAATATTGGGATAAAAGAAAATATTATTTTAAAGTTGATGGTGTATATAGCTATATTAATGGTGATTCTTTGTCGATGATTGACAGACAAACATCTCCGCAGCGATATTTTCAACGTCCTGATGCTGATTACCTTATTCTTGATTCCGGTATTACAAGTTTATCCGGTTATGGGGGGAATATTTCGGCAGGTAAACAAGTGCCAAGTGGGTTGAGCTATAGTGTAAATGGCTCATTAAGATCGCCTAATATTTCTATAGAAGATTTGGGATATTTGAGAAAGAGCGATTACATTATGCAGTCGGCAAGGGTATCATATAGGTTTACTAAACCAATGTTCTTCTATCGTAATATCGATATTGGAATGGTCCAATGGAATGGTTGGGACTATGGAGGAAGAAGTACATTTAATGGTGGTATGGCTTGGTTTACAATGCAATTTAAGAATTATTACACTTTTGTATTACGCTCCTCAGCAGAAACTAATATTCATGATAATTATAAATTGCGTGGAGGCCCAACTTTTTATGATCCTGGAAATGTTAGTATTAGGGCTAATATAGAAACTAATGAATCGAAGAAGTTTTATATGGATTTTGGCTTTAGACAAGGATGGGGACAATATTCATTCAGTAGAAAAAACGCATGGGACGCAGGTTTTACATATCGTCCAATAGACGCTTTGGAGCTAGCTTTTCATCCAAATATTAGCTTTAATCGTAATGATCTGCAATATGTTGATGAGTTATATAATGATAAGGAAATTAGATATATTTTATCTTCTATAGACCAAACAACTTTAGTCTTTAGATTTTATTTAAATCTAAATTTAAGTCCAAATCTAACTATTCAATATTTTGGCTCGCCTTTTATTAGTACAGGAAGATATTATGATTTTAAAATGGTAGTAAATTCTAATGCGGCTAATTATAATGATAGGACACATCAATATCTGGATAATGAAATATCTTATAATACCACTGATGATACTTATGATATTGATGAAAATGGTGATGGTAATATAGATTATAGTATTTATAATCCTGATTTTAATTTCAAACAGTTTCAGTCAAATCTAGTTTTAAGATGGGAGTTTACTCCTGGTTCTGTATTATTTCTTGTTTGGTCACAGAATAAAACTAATGAAAATGGTTTTGGAACATTTAATTTTAGTGATGATATGAGCAATCTTTTTGGTACTATACCTCACAATGTATTCTTATTAAAGTTCTCTTATAGATTCTATAATAAGTAAATATTATACAGTATATATACTTTTTCAGAACATTACATTCTTTATTTTTTCATCTCCTGTTCTCGGTGTCGTAGTATTACTTTTATATTATATTTATTTCTAAGGAATTTGGTCATATATTCAGCCATATAAACAGACCTATGTTGACCTCCTGTGCAACCAAAATTCACACTAAGGTGATCGAAGCCACGTTCCAGATATTTTTCTACCGATTGCTGTACAAGAGCAGTAGTGTTTTCCTTAAAAACTTTTATATCAGCTTCTTTGTTTAGAAATTCTATTACTTTTAAATCTTTGCCTGTAAGTTGTTTATATTCATCATAACGTCCGGGATTATGTAATGCTCGACAATCGAAAACAAAACCACCACCATGGCCACTTTCATCAACAGGGATGTTTCTTTTATAAGAGAAACTATTGATACTTACTACGAGCTTATTCCTATTTGCTCCTATTGCTTTTAGTTTATCTGATTTTACTAGTTTATGAAGAACAGGGATAAGGGTTGGTAGTTTAATTGGTAAATCTAATTTACTAAGTACATAATCCATATTGTTAAGAGCAGGAGGAATACTAGCAAGAAAGTGGGCTTTCTTCTCATAAAATCCTCTAAAGCCATACGCTCCCATAGCTTGCATAATACGTATTAAAACATAAGCGTTAAATTGTTTTCTGAATTCTGTTTCATCAATATCAACATATTTTTTTAATTCGTTGATATAGAAGTTCAAAAGTTCTTGTCTTATTTCCTGAGGTATTTCAGCTTTTGCATCATAAAGCAAAGATGCAATATCATATTGTAATGCGCCCTTTCTTCCTCCTTGATAATCAATGAAATAAACTTCATTATCTTTAATCATTATATTTCTAGATTGAAAATCTCGATATAGAAAGTAATCTTGCTTGCTTGTTAATAAATAGTCTGTAAGAGCTTGGTAATCATCTTCCAATGCTTGCTCATCAAAAGGAATTTGTGCCAGTTTAAGGAAATAGTATTTAAAATAGTTTAAATCCCACATCATTGATTGTTTATCAAAACTTGCACGAGGATAACAAAGGCTGTAATTTAAGCCTTTGCCTGCTTCAATCTGGAATTTTGGAAGCTCTTTGAGTACTTTAATATATACTTGTTTAAGCTCATCTGTAAAATCTGATTTCTCTTTTTCTTGTGTCAAAAAAGCAAATAAGGTTGTATTCCCTAAATCTTCAATTAAGTAAATGTCTTGGGTAACATCTTCAGCATATATCTTTGGTACATTAAGTCCATGTTTAATAAAATGCTTGGAAAATTCCACAAAAGCTAGATTTTCTTTAGTGTCGTGATTGTAAACGCCTAAGACTGTATTTGTTGCGCTATGAATTCTATAATACTTTCTGTCAGATCCGGATAAAGCTAATGGGGTGACCTTGGTGGCTTTTTCTCCTGACCATTTTTCGAATAAACGAACAATATTTTCTTCAAACATAATATCAAATAATAAATGAAACAGCTAGTTTATATTAATTTCCACAAAGATATAGAATCATAAATTCCTTTTGGATGTATTAATATTTATTTTCCACTAACAAATTTTAATAACTGGTCAATTCTCCCTATTTCAAGAAATGATGCACCAGCGCCTTTACCAAAGTTTCCAGCAACAAAAGCAAGCATATCCTTTTCATTATAGTTTTGTTCTCTTTGAAGCTTTTTTATTGCTAGTTCAAGTATTTTAGTATGTGGTATATTTTCATTAATAGTATCAGAATATACACCATAAGAAAGGGCTAAATATCTCATTGTTTCTTCAGAGTAGCATTGTGCATAAACAAGGGCATGACCTCTATAGGCGGCCAGACCACGCACTGTATTTCCTGATGAGGTGTCAGCAATAATGGCTCTAATTGGCAAGCTAGAAGTAGCTTCCACTGCTGCTTTTACCATAAAAGCAGCTTTACGAGTGGATAGCAATTTAGTATCTATGTCTAAATATGCAGGAGAACTTTTTTCCACCTCCTTAGCAATAGAACTCATCATTTTAACAGCTTCTAAAGGATATTTACCATAGGCAGTTTCTCCACTTAGCATAATAGCATCAGTGCCTTCGAAAATAGCATTTGCAATATCGTTTACTTCAGCACGTGTAGGACGTGGATTTTCAATCATAGTATGTAGCATTTGAGTAGCTACAATTACAGGTTTTCTCGCTTTTACGCATTTGCGGATCATTTCTTTCTGAACTACCGGTAACTTCTGTGAGCTAATTTCAATAGCAAGATCTCCACGTGCTACCATTACACCATAAACATGCTCCAAAATGCTATCCAGATTATCAACGCCTTCTTTATTCTCAATTTTGGCGATAATTTTCATGGGGCTTTCCATGGCGTCTAAAATGCTTTGTACAGCAATAACATCTTCAGGCTTTCTTACAAATGAATGTGCTATAAAGTCTAAGTTGTGTTCTGCAGCAAACCTGATAAAATCCATATCTTTTTTTGTTAAAGCAGGAAGTTTTATCAATGCAGATGGAATATTCACACTCTTATGCCCTTGTATTCTTCCATTGTCTTGTACCTCACAGATCAAATAATCATTTTCTTCTGCGATAGCAATAAGCTCCATAATACCGTCGTCGATAAGTATTTTACTGCCTATTTTTACATCTCTTACAAAGTTAGTATATGAAACATATAAGCAGTCTTTAGTACTTTTGGTGTTGGGCTTTCCCTTTATTTTTATTCTATCACCACGTTTTACCACCAAATCTTCATCCATTGAGTTGGTGCGTATTTCAGGGCCCTTAGTATCAAGCAGAATGGCTATTTTATTGGAAACAGCTCTAACATTTTTAATTACCTTTAGTGCGTCATCATGTGTTTGATGTGCTGTATTTAATCGTACCACATTCACCCCATTTTCGTAAAGGCTACGGATAAATTCTATATCACATTTTTTGTCAGATATAGTGGCTATAATTTTTGTCTTTTTATACATAAAGAGATCTTTAATATTTGCGGCAAAATTAACTATTAATGGGTAAGGTTTTAGACGTCTTTTTATAAAGTTTTGATAATGTTTTTGTCTTTTAGTTTAATTTGAGATGTTAAATTAATTTTAGTTATTATCATTGTATGTGATTAGAGCATTGATGACACGAATACAATTAATTATTACAAATCAGTGTTAAACTGTAATATCTGCCTTATATTTATTATATTTTGTGGTTTATTAATATTATAGGCTAATTTCATTCTTATTATTTTTATTAAGTTTGCAATATACAAATAAAAATACTTATGGATACTGTTTTAATTATAGTTGGTTTATTATTTATTTTAGCAGGAATTGTTGGTTGTATAATTCCTGGTATTCCGGGGCCTCCATTAGCTTATGTAAGTTTGATTCTATTGGAATTTACTGAAAATGAGCCATTTTCCTTTACCTTTATGGTTTCATGGGCAATTATTGTGGTAGGAGTTACGGCATTAGATTATTACGTTCCGGTGTGGGGTACGAAAAAATTTGGTGGTAGTAAATATGGTATGTGGGGAAGTATTATTGGTTTGATAATTGGTCTTTTTACTAGCCCTCTTGGTATTATTATAGGTCCATTTCTAGGTGCTTATATTGGTGAATTGATAGGCGGAATGAGAAATAAGGAGGCATTAAAAGCCGGTTTAGGCTCTTTTCTTGGTTTTGTCGCAGGTATAATTATGAAATTAGCAGTTATTGTGACTATTGCATATTATTATGTTATGGAGAGCTGGCAGTTTTTTATGGAATAATTATGTTAGTCGTTTAGCAAATTCTAATAAACTTGAAAAACTATAATCGATAATATCTTTATTAATAACAGCTATATTCTTGTCTCCAATAAAAACGGTTTTCATCCTAGCGTTTTTGCCAAATTTCATATCACTTATACTATCTCCAACCATTATACTTTTCTTAAAATCAATTTCCGGGAAATCTAATTTTGCCTGAAGAGCCATACCTATTTCGGGCTTTCTGTTTTTACTATTACTATTAGCTAAATCAGGACAAAAATATATTTTGTTTATTTTGCCTCCTGCTTTTACAATGTCATCATTCATTTTTTTATGGACTAATGAAAGATCATCAATACTCATTAGCCCTTTCCCAATGCCTTGTTGATTTGTCACTACTAATATTGGATAAAACAATTTTTTAAAAATAACAATAGCTTCCAAGCTGCCATCAATAAAAACAAATTCAGAGGGTTTTTTGACGTAGTTATCTATAATTCTGACATTTATAACCCCATCTCGATCTATAAATAAACTCCAGTCCTCCTTTGAAACTAAGTCTTTAATATCCAAGTTCTGTAAATTCATTTTGTGCTTTTTTATAATCTTCGGGAATTCCAATATCTAAGAAATAATCTTCAAATTTAAATCCATAGAATGAAAATGAGGAACAAAACTTTTCGAAGACATCTGTTTCCAATGAGAATTTATTTGGTAGAGGGATTTCTTTAAAAAAATCTTTGGTAATAATGTAAGTTCCACCGTTAATAATGCCTTTTCCGGAAAAAACACCTTTCTCAGCAAATTTCAGAATTCTGTTTTTATCATCAATAATCACATTGCCATATCTTTTTACTTCATCTACCAGTCTCAATGCTAATGAGAATTTGCTATTATTTTTTTTGTGTTTTTTATATAAATCTTGTAAATCAATTTCAAATATTGTATCGCCGTTAACTACAATTGCCTCTTGAGTAAGTAACTTCTCAAAAGCTAATTTTATTCCACCACCAGTTCCTAAAGGTGTTTTTTCAATGGCATAATCAATTTCAACACCATTAAAAGAATTATGAAAGTGATTAATAATTTGTTCAGAAAGATAGCCAACAGAAAGGATAATACGTTTAATACCAAAGCTTTTCAGATAGTTAATTTGATATTCTAAAAAAGGCCTGTTATTTATCAGTGCCATTGGTTTAGGAGTATCTTGTATCACCTTTTGAAGCCTTGTGCCAAAACCTCCTGCTAATATTATGGCTTCAGTTATCATTTTGGGAAAAGTTTGGATTCAACAAATTGGCAAATAATATGTCCAATCATAATATGAGATTCTTGTATTCTGGGAGTATCAGCTGAAGGTACATTAATAAGAATATCTGCCACCTCTTTCATTTTTCCACCACTTTCTCCTGTTAATGCAACAGCTGTAATGCCTTTTTCTTTTGCAACCTCAAATGCTCTGATAATATTTTTAGAATTACCGGAAGTAGATATTCCAATAAGGATATCACCTTTTTTTCCTGCACCATTTATATATCTTGCATAGATTTCTTCATAGCTGTAATCATTAGCTACAGCTGTTAGATAAGAGGTGTTAACATGAAGAGCTTCTGCCGCTAAAGGAGGTCTGTCGTAATAAAATCTACCTGACAATTCTGCCGCTATATGTTGTGCATCAGCGGCACTCCCACCATTGCCACAAAAGTATACAGAACCACCATTGCGATAAGTTGAAACAATTAGATTAGTAACTTGTTCGATGTTTTTATTTAGTATCTCTGATTCAATAATGCTTTGTTTTACAGCTATTGATTCAGAAATTATCTTTTTTATGTCCATACGTTATTAAAATAAATTCAATGCAAATATATAGTATTTTTTCTACCTTTGTCATTCACATATATTGAGTTTTGAAAGATGTCTGAGCAAGTTGAAATAGGTAAGAAGTTTGTAGATATTCCAAAAATAATAGAAGATAAAAATCCAAGATTAGCAAAACGTTTACCACGCTTTGTAGTTCGGTTGATAGAGAAGATAGTTCATATTGATGAGGTGAATTATTATATTTATAAATGGCGTCATTTGACAGGCCTTTCTTGGGCAGATCAGTCTATCATTGATTTTGAAATAGATCTTACAACCAGTGGTGTAGAAAATATTCCTAAAACAGGAAATCAAATGATAGTAGCAAATCATCCTCTTGGCGGTTTTGATGGAGTGGCTTTGATGAGTGTTGTTGGCAAAGTTAGGCCAGATATTAAATTCCCTGTTAATGATATTCTTATGAAGGTTCCGGGTCTAAAGCCATTGTTAGTTCCTATCAACAAACATGGAAGGAATAGCTATAATATTGAGCTATTGGATTTGGCCTTTTCTTCTGATGAAATGTTATTATTTTTTCCTGCCGGTTTAGTTTCAAGAATACAAAAAGAAGGAATTAGAGATCTGGAATGGAAGCACACTTTTATATCCAAATCAATAAAATATAAAAGGGATGTGATACCGGTATTTATTTATGCATATAATAGCATGTTTTTCTATCGCTTGGCATATTGGCGTAAGAAGTTAGGTATAAAATCAAATATTGAGATGCTATTCTTACCAGCTGAAGTTTTCAAACAGCATAGAGCTAAAATACACATTCATTTTGGAGAGCTTATTCCATATACTACTTTTGATAATTCTAAAAGCAAGAAAGAGTGGGCAGCATGGGTGAAAGAAAGAATTTATAAAATGGCTGTGGAACAAGGTTTTAAACTTAAATAATATAAAATTTAATTAGGAGTTTACCTTTTAGCCTGACTTTCGTATTCTTTTCTGCTTATTCCGGTTAGGATAATTTCTTTGTTTAAAATAAATTCTCCAATTTTATTTTTTGGTAGGGTAAGTACATATTTTCTACCATTTGTTGCTGGAATATACTTCTTTTTGTATTGTGGGTTAAGTTTTGAGATATCTCTTTGGTCCATTTCCAGCCAATCAGCTATTTGTTTGAAATTCATTTTCTCACTAACATAAACAGTATCATAATCAAAATAACTAATGATATCGCCTTCCGTTTTAATATTGTGAGCACTTGAATAGTTCATCAGATAATTAATAGCAACAAAAGCAGGAACATAGTTTTGTGTTTCGCGAGGAAGATATTTTTTTATTTCCCAATAATCTGTTGAGGTTCCGCATCTACGGATAGCTTTATTTACATTTCCTGGTCCAGCATTATAGGCTGCTAGAACTAAGTTCCAATCATGGTAAATATTATATAAATCTGAGAAGTGTTGACAGGCAGCTTCGGTAGATTTATATATATTCATTCTATCATCAAGTTTGGAATTATAGTGCAATCCGTAAAGCCTTCCTGTACCGGGCATAAATTGCCATAATCCTAAAGCTCCAGCCCTTGACTTGGCTTTAGGATTTAGAGCTGACTCAACCACAGCAAGGTATTTTAGCTCCATTGGTAGCTGATATTTGTCCAACATTTCTTCGAAAAGAGGAAAATACAATTCTTGCTTTTTTAATGCCTTACTTATTAACTTAGGTCTTCTATTAGTATAAAAAAGTATCATCTTTCTTACATCTGCATTATACTGAAAACTAAAAGGACTGTTGATATTTAAAGTCGCAATACGCTCCATATAAGTAGTATCTAAATATGTTGGTATTGAATCTTCAGGGAAATTGTAGGATAACTCCCATAAATTAAGGTCATTACTATCAGTATAGCAGCTAGTATAAATGCTATCACAGATTCTTAGTTCCGGAAAATCGGACCTAAAAATTTGCATATTAGTACTGTCATTAGGTGCTGCTTTACTCGGGTCGTTATGATTAGCACCCATTACAATAAGAAAGTTAAAAGAAAGAAAAAGTATTAATATTATTTTCATAAAGAAATACTATTTATCTTTTTTTTCTTCTTTTTCGTCCTCAGTTGCTTCTTTGGTCCCTTTTTTAAATTCACCAATACCTTTTCCTACACCTTTCATTAGTTCAGGGATTTTTTTACCTCCAAATAATAAGATAATAATTACTAAAACAATGATAATTTCAGTGGGGCCTGGTGAAAATAATAATATTGAATTAAACATAGATTCTGAGTTTTAAATATATTCAACAAAATTAACTAAAAAAACATTAATTTTGATTTTTATAATTATAGCCTTATTCACAACTTGTTTTTAATAAAATGGCAAAAAAATTAAGCATTGATATAGAGGAGGAAACAAATTATTTTGTGATAGGAATTAGCAGTACTTTAAAAGATTACAGACTGATGTTTTTCCTTAATAAGATTGATGATTTCGACTTTAAACGTGCCGAAACTTTTATATTTAATAAGAAAGACAAAAAATTTTCTTATTCTATGTATACCTATATTGATGAATTTAATTTGCAGAATTTCTATTTATTGTCAAATAAGGTTAACTCTGTGAAACTTGTTCCAGACTACAAGCACTTCGATTATATTCTTATATTAGAAGGAGAATTTGAAGACGAATATGTTGGTGGATTAGTTAAAAAAATTAATTCGGTTTCCGGGGTTATGTTTGCTAGTGAAGTGAATTATAGTTCCATCAACAAAGTTCCAAACCTGAGCCTTTCATTTGAGATGCATCTCGATAATATTCTTAAAAAATAAAAGATTGTATTTAGCAAAATCTCCATATATTCTTACTAAAATTTCTCAGAAGTGGATTCATTGGGAAGTGAAGGATGTTATTGATACTATATTTCTTACTTTTGATGATGGTCCAATACCTGAAGTAACTCCAAAAGTATTAGATCTTTTGCAAAAATATAGTGCAAAGGCTACATTTTTTATGGTTGGAGAGAATGTGCAGCTTTATCCTGAACTATATCAAAGAGTTATATCTGAAGGTCATGCTGTTGGCAATCATAGTTTTAATCATCTAAAAGGTTTTTCTACTCCAAATGAGGATTATTTTATAAATATTGAGAAAGCTTCTAAATATATAGATAGCAGCCTGTTTAGGCCTCCTCATGGACAAATAAAACCTAGTCAAATTAAAGTCTTGAATAAGAGGTATAAGATTATTATGTGGTCGGTATTAAGTGGTGATTTTGACCCTAAGCTAAATTATGATATTTGTACAAAGAATGTTATCGAAAATGCAAAAAATGGTTCAATTATTGTGTTCCACGATAGTCTTAAAGCAGAAAAGAATATGTTACCTGCTTTAGAGAATACTTTAGTCTATTTTTCTAAAAAAGGCTTTGATTTTAGAAGTTTAAAGAATTTATAATACAAAATAATGCGTGCCATTTATACATCTACTTTGTTGTTCTTATTGATTTTGTTGACGCAAAATGGATATTCGCAAACATCAAAATATTCTTCTCAAGATAGTATTGAAGTTCACTATAATTTTATTGTTGCTGCTAGTAAAGGTGAAGTGAATAGCGTAAATGTATTTATCAATCTTGGAGTAAATTTAGACTATAGAGATGGACAGGGAGCTACTGCTCTTTTTTATGCTGTTAATAATGGGCATATAGAGGTTGTTAAGACATTATTATATTATGGAGCCAATACAAACCTTGGCACTTACGATGGTTATACACCTTTAATGGCGGCTTCTGCTAATGGTGATATTGATATGGCTCAGTTGTTACTTTATATCAAAAGTACAAAATTAGATTTGTATGATAATAAATATGGTACAGCTTTGAATTACGCAGCATATTACGGCAATTATTTTATTGTTGATATGTTGCTTTTTTATGGTGCCAATGCAAATATTTTAGATAGAAATTTTAATTCTAGTTTGTATTATGCTGCTCTAAATGGAGATACTGCTATTGTTTCTCGACTCATTAAAGCTAAAACTAAGATTTTGCATCAGAATAAAGATGGAATTTCACCCATGCATATTGCTATAATCAAAAATGATACTGTTCTTTTCGATTTATTTTATAAGAGAATTAATTGGGTAGATATAGAGTCTTCTACACTTGAGGATTTGGTTAAGGCTGCTGTTAAATTTGAAAATGTTTATGCATTGGATTCTTTGCTGAAGTTGGATAATAATGATCTTTGCCAAAATAAGGAAATTACAAGAATAGCTTATGTTACAGAGAATAGAAAAGTGATTAAAACTATTAAAGATTTAAATTTTAAGAAAATTTACACTCCGATTTTTTCGGCATTTCAATCTAATTTTAGCACCTCTTTTAATGGCGATGATTATATGTGTTATATGAGTATTGGAGTCAGAGAATCTCGATATAATTTAGATTTTAATATACGCTATGGTACTAGGTTTAGCCAGCATAGTATTGTTAAGCAGCAAAGTAAGAATGTGTACTATCAACTTTGGGAGAAGAGACGAATTATAGGCGTACAATTAAGAAAGAATTTTCTTTTGAGTAAATATAATTATTTTACTATAAAACCTTTTGTGGCAATAGATTTTCAAGGACATTGGGGCAAATATAAAGGCTATTCTGAAGGTATTAGTCCCAATTTTTATATGGTACCGGAAATGGGCGTCTCTTTTCAAAAAGATTGGTTGGTATTTGATCTTTCATATCAATATGCTAAGTTCGTATTGGAAGGAGTTTCAAATAGCAGAATAAATTTAGGCATTGGTTTTATGATTCCTTTTTACGATAAACCAAATATAGATAATGAAATATGGGAATAAAAATTAGTAATAACAAGCTTTTGGTATTATTGGTAATTGTTTTAGTATCAACATCATGCAATAAGGGGAGTTTCGATGATAGTGATGTGGATTGCTATACCTACGATTATTCTGATTGTGAAACTCAAAGACCTAGAGAAGCAGAAGTGGACTTTTTTTTTACTATTAATAATAATTTTAATTGGGTTCCTTTCGAGCTATATAAAGGCAATGTGGATAATGGTGAATTAATTCTTAGAGATACAGCATGGAATTCAAAAGTTACTTATGTTATGCCTATTCCAGAAACTTATTCTGTAAGAGCTATATATGAGCGTAATGGGGAAACTATATATACTGTTGATGGAGATCGATTAGATGTATTGTCGAAGCAGGTTTGTGATTCTATTTGCTGGACTATTAATGTTGATAATTTTGATTTAAGATTACACTAGAGTTTAAATTGTTATATTGTTGATATTTAGAATGTTTAATTATGTAGATTTATAAATTAACATCTTCTAGTATAAAAGCAAAAAAAACTATCTTTGTTAAATTTTATAATTTTGAAGTCATATGAAGAGGTTTTTTTATTTGTTTACAATGGTATTATTGATTGTTTCATTTACAAATTGTAATAAAAATAATACAAAGAATGACATCCTCAATTATGTAAATCCTATTATCGGAACAGGAGGTCATGGACACACATATCCCGGAGCCACTTCGCCTTTCGGAATGGTGCAATTAAGTCCGGATACTCGATTAGGAGGTTGGGATGGATGTTCGGGATATCATTATTCCGATTCGATAATATATGGCTTTTCACATACTCATTTAAGTGGTACAGGAGTTTCTGACTATGGTGATATATTAATTATGCCTATTCATGGTAATTCTGTATTTGATAAAACTAAATATTCTTCTCATTTTTCTCACAAAAATGAAAAAGCTGAAGCCGGTTATTATAAAGTACTTTTAGATAAAGGCAATATTTTGGCAGAACTTACAACCACTACAAGAACAGGAATGCATAGGTACTCTTTTGATAATGAGGATAGTAATAAGATTGTTCTTGACCTTCAACACAGAGATATAGTTTTAAAATCTTATTTTAAAAAAGTAAACGATTCTACTATTGAAGGATATAGAATTTCTAAAGCATGGGCACAACATCAAACTGTTTGTTTTGTGATGGTTTTCTCACATAAAATCCTGAATATTAATATAAAGTCACAGGATAGTGTGTTCAATTCTGATGAGTTTGTTTTGGATAAAGGAGTGGTTGCATCAATAAATTTTGGAACTATTGAGAACAAACAAATACTGGTAAAAGTTGGAATATCTGCTGTAGATATTGATGGTGCGGTGAAAAATTTATCTGTAGAAAATCCTTCGTGGGATTTTGACAGTATTAAAGTGGCTAATCAGAATTACTGGCGTAAAGAGCTTGGTAAAATTGAAATAGAAGATAAGGATATTGAAAGAAAAACTAATTTTTATACCTCACTATATCATACTATGATAGTTCCTAATATGTTTTCTGATGTTGATGGCAGATATAGAGGGATGGATTTAAAAATACATAAAACAAAATCGAATCAATATACTGTGTTTTCACTCTGGGATACATACCGAGCCACTCATCCATTATATACTATTATTGATACCAAGCGTACTAGAGAATATATACAAACATTTAAAAATCAGTATAATGACGGTGGCACTCTTCCTATTTGGGAACTTGCTGCAAATTATACCCGATGCATGATTGGATATCATTCCATTCCGGTAATTGTAGATGCTTATATGAAAGGTTTGACAGATATTCAGGCAGATACTCTGTTGCAAATGATGCTTACAAGTGCTTATGAAAACAATTCGGGGCTTAATGCTTATCGTAAATATGGATATATTTCTAGTGGTGATGCTGCTGAATCTGTTTCCAAAACATTGGAATACGCTTATGATGATTGGTGTATTGCTACATTAGCTAAAGAATCTGGCAATGATAGTATTTATAAGGAATTTATTAAAAGAGCCCAAAATTATAAGAATTTATTCGACTCCCAGACTAATTATATGCGACCAAAGATAAATCAGACATGGAAGACTCCTTTTGATCCTTCGGAAGTAGATTTTAATTATACTGAGGCTAATTCATGGCAATATAGTTTTTATGTGCCTCAAGATATTTATACTCTTATAAAATTAAATGGAGGAAGGGAAAATTTTGAGAAAAAGCTTGATAATTTGTTTTCGGCAAATAGCAAAACAATTGGAAGACAGCAGTCTGATATTACCGGTCTGATAGGTCAGTATGCTCATGGAAATGAACCTAGCCATCATATGGCATATCTTTATAATTATGTAAACAGGCCTAAAAAAACACAAAAGTATGTTAGTAAAATTGTAAATAATTTTTATAAAAACACTCCCCAAGGGCTTTGTGGTAACGAGGATTGTGGACAAATGTCGGCATGGTATGTTTTATCTACTATAGGATTTTATCCTGTTAATCCGGCAAATGGAGAATATGTGTTTGGTAAACCGTTTTTTGATAAAACAATAATTAATCTTGAAAGTGGAAAACGGTTTATTATAGAGAGGACTGGTTCCAAAAAGCCAGATGCCGTTGTAGGAGCAATATTTTTAAATAATAAAAAATATAGCAAGGCTTATATTGATTATAAGGATATTATGCATGGTGGCAAGTTAGTGTTTGAAATGACTGATAGCAACTCAATTGACTTTAATGATGCCGATTTACCAAAATCGATAATTTCTGATTATCTTATTGTCACTACACCTACAATAGTTAAGGGGAAAAGGACATTTAGGGATTCTACAATAGTTGTGATTGAGAAAATTGATGATGAAAAAATATTTTATTCTATTGATAATGGTGTTAAGTGTGAATATAATTTGCCTTTTTTTATTAAAAGCAGTTGTCAACTTAGAATGTGGAAGGATAAAAGTCCGGTAGTAATTGCATATTTCTATAAGATACCAGAAGGAATGAAAATTTCGATAAGCAATAAATGGCCAAATCAGGATTTTCCTTGGCATAAGCAATATAATGCCGGTGGAAATGATGCTTTAATAGATGGCATAAAAGGAACATTGAACTTTAGAACAGGTGACTGGCAAGGTTATTATTGGGAAGATTTTGAAGCCGTTGTAGATTTAGGTAAGTCAAAAAAAATTCATAGCATTAGTGTAAATTGTTTGCAGGATACTCGTTCATGGATTTGGATGCCTGTTGAGGTAAAATATTTGGGGTCAAATGATTCAATTACTTTCAAACCTCTGGGTGTTATTACTAATACCGTTAGTAAATTTGCGGAGGGACCTCTAATTAAGGATTTCAAAATAGCAATTAATAATAAATCATTCAGATATATAAAAGTTTTTGCTAAGAATCATAATATTTGTCCAAAAGGTCACCCCGGCGAAGGGGGAAAAGGATTTATTTTTATGGATGAGATTGAGGTTAAGTAATGAATTTAGATAATTATTTTATCACTTTAGTTTTACTTAATTGTCAAGATTATTTGTGAATAATCCGAGTTAACAAAGTGAGGATACGATTGCTCTTTTTGATAATGCCTGATACAATAAATCAATATTATTTTAAAGCTTCAAATTGATTAACTTTGCCGCCTTAAATTTTTTTTAGAAATGTCAGAGAAAACAGTAAGAGTAAGATTTGCACCAAGCCCAACTGGACCATTACATATTGGTGGTGTTCGAACAGCATTATACAATTATTTATTCGCTCGTCAGAATGGTGGGAAAATGATATTGCGAATAGAAGATACAGATCAAAGCCGTTTTGTTGAAGGTGCTGAGGACTATATTATTAATGCTTTACAGTGGTGTGGAATAGAGATTGATGAATCTGTAATTAGTGGAGGTGATTTTGGACCTTATCGTCAATCGGATCGTAAGGATTTGTATGAAGCTTATGCTGATAAGCTAATAGAAAATGATTGGGCATATTATGCTTTCGATACTGCTGACGAGTTGAATAAATTACGCTCTGATGCTGAAATGCAAGGCAATACTTTCGTTTATAGTCATGCTAATAGAAATAGCCTTAATAATTCTTTAAATATAGGGTTGCAAAAAGCAAAAGACTTGATTTCTCAAGGTGATGACTTTGTTGTTAGGTTCAAAATGCCAGAGGATTATGAGTTAGAAATGCAAGATATTATAAGAGGCGATGTAAAAGTAAATACAGCTACTCTTGACGATAAAATCCTTTTTAAGTCAGATGGAATGCCTACATATCATCTTGCTAATATTGTTGATGACCACTTAATGGAAATATCTCATGTTATCAGAGGTGAAGAGTGGTTACCATCAATGCCATTGCATATTATGCTTTATAAGGCTCTAGGTTGGGAAACCCCACAATTTGCGCATTTACCGTTACTTTTAAAACCTAAAGGAAATGGGAAATTAAGTAAACGTGATGGCGATAAATTAGGTTTTCCTGTTTTTCCTACACAATGGGTAAATCCACAAACTGGAGAAAAATCAATGGGATACAGAGAAGAAGGATATTTCCCTCAAGCATTTATTAATATGCTTGCCCTCTTGGGGTGGAATAGTGGTACTGAGCAAGAGATTTTCAGTATGGAAGAATTAATAAAGAAGTTTAGTCTTGAAAGAGTTAATAAGTCTGGGGCTCGCTTTGATCCTGAAAAAGCAAAGTGGTTTAACCACCAGTATATGATTAAAAGTGACGATGCTGAGTTGGCAAAGTTGTTTAATAAGCAACTTCAAACTAAGAATATTGATGTAGATTTCGATAAGCTGGTGAGGATAGTCTCTATTGTTAAATCCAGAGCGGTATTTGTTAAAGACTTATGGGAGCAAAGCTCATTCTTTTTTGTAGCACCTACCGAATACGATGCCAAAACAAAAAAGAAAAACTGGAAAGAGAATACTCCGGCAATGATGACTGATTTGATTAATGTTCTTAACGGAATAGCAGATTTTAGTAGTGCGAAAACTGAAGAAATTGTAAAAGCCTGGATATTTGAAAATGAATATAGTATGGGGAAGGTAATGAATGCATTTCGTTTAAGTGTAGTAGGTGCCGCTAAAGGTCCTCATATGTTTGATATCATTGAGATAATAGGTAAAGAAGAAACTATAAAAAGAATTTCAAAAGCTATTGACGCATTGGGTTAATAGTAACAATAATTTATTTTAAATAATGTATAATGAATAAAGCGATAATAATAGTAATAATAGCCTTTTCAAGTCTTTTGTTAAGGGCACAAGATGATATTAAAGTAATGCAATATAATCTTTTAAATTATGGGAATATTACCTCATATTGTACTGCTAGTAATAATAATATGGCAACCAAAGAAGGATATCTAAGGACTATTATTAACTATGTAAATCCGGATATTTTTACCGTTAACGAGTTGGCAAGCAATACTTATGTTATTGGCCGCCTTCTTGATTCGGTTATGAATAATAATCCTCTAAAGATATATGGTAAAGCTGATTATATCAATACTAATGGTAGTGATTTAACAAATATGTTGTATTACAATAAAGCCAAACTTGTTTATGTTAGTGCCGAAAGCCTTCAGAATCATGTTAGGGATATAGTTTTGTATAAGCTATACTATAAAAGTCCAAATCTTGCTCAGTCGCATGATACTGCATGGGTAAATTTTATTGTTGGACACCTGAAGGCAGGAAGTGGTTCTTCTGATAAAGCCGATAGAGATCAGATGACTTCTGATGCAATGACATATCTTGTTAATCATAATTATCATGGTAATTATACTTTTATGGGTGATTTTAATATTAGAAGTAGTAACGAACAGTCTTACAAGAATTTGATAAATTATTCTGATATTAATTATCGTTTTTTTGATCCTATAAATCGCCCCGGGAATTGGAATAATTCTAGCAGTTATGCCGATATACATACTCAGTCTACACATTCTTCATCAAATGGATGTGCCTCCGGGGGAGGTTGTGATGATAGATTTGATTTTATTCTTATTTCTAATGATTTAAAGCAAGGAAATGCACATGTTAATTATGTTGCTAATAGCTATACTGTTATTGGAAATGATGGAAATCATTTTAACAAATCTATAAACTCTGGAACAAACAATAGTGCTCCTGCTAACATTATAAATGCTTTGTATAATATGAGCGATCACTTGCCTGTTTCGCTTGAGTTGCATTTTGATAATCAAGTTTCCACTGTTGCTAAAAATGATAATAATTACTTAAAAGTAAACTACCAAAATCCTGTTGATGGGAATTTAGATTTGTATATTGAGAGTAATGAATATCAGGAGTTATCAGTAGAATTATGGTCTATTAATGGGCGAAAAATCAGTAGTGAAGATTTAGGAAGAAATATGTATTTTCATACAAACATCTCAATGCAGGATTTGTCAAAAGGCATGTACTTTATAAGAATAGTAAATTTGTATGGTGAGAATATTTATTCATCTAAAATCATTAAATAAATTACAGTAATGCCTTTTGTAAATAAAATAAGTCGTTTTATAATTTTTATCACACTGTTTCTTTTAACGTCATGTGTTGATATACTGAATGTTGTAAATATAAATTCAGATAAAAGTGGAACTGCTTTTGTTGGAATTCAAGTTAATGCCATCAGTAGTTTGATCAATCTAAGTGGTGAAGATTTACAAGATGAGATTAAAAATTCAGTTGTGTCATTTCCTTCACAGGCAGCCGCTGATTTAAGTACAATTTCTGGAATTCACAATATTAAGACATATACCACTTTGGCATTGGGTAAAATAGGGGTAGAGTTCGAATTTGATAACCCACGTGCATTGAATAAAGCATATTATAAGTTGTTAGGAAAAGAGAAAAAATTTTATTACCCAAAATTAATAAGTATTACGAGGAATAAGGTAAAAGTGAAGAATATTACTCCTTATATAAATTATTATTTTAATAATAATGAGAGTATGCTTACAAAGAGTGATTTACTTAAATATCTTAAATATACTACCTTAATAAAGGTCCCAAGGAATATTAAGGAAGGTTCATTTCAACATGGTAATTTATCTAATAATAAAAAAGAATTGCGATATAGTATTCCAATGAAAAGAATTATAGATGAATCTGCATCAACCTCCAATGAGTTGAAATATTAGTATATTACATTAGTTTTCTTGTTTGGCTTTATTAAAACATTCTCTACAAAGGGGCTCGTAGCTTTCTGTTTCTCCTAGCATTACCAATTTATCATTTATAACTGTTCTGTGCGAAATATGCGCTAATTTACCGCAGCGCATACATATTGCATGTACTTTAGTAACATATTCCGCTGATGCCATTATTTGTGGCATTGGGCCAAAAGGTTTTCCTTTAAAGTCCATGTCCAAGCCGGCAACAATAACTCTTACGCCTCTATTAGCCAGCTCATTACATACTTGTGGGAGCTCTTCGTCAAAAAATTGAGCTTCGTCTATTCCTACTACTTCCACATCATTGGCGAGTAGCAAAATATTATTAGAAGTCTCTACCGGAGTGGATGGGATTTCGTTTTTGTCATGAGAAACAACTTTTAATTCATCATAGCGAACATCAATAGCAGGCTTGAATATTTCCACTTTCATCTTAGCAATTTTAGCTCGTTTAAGGCGACGTATAAGCTCTTCTGTCTTGCCAGAAAACATTGATCCACATACTACTTCTATCCAGCCCGATTCTTGTTTATTATTTGTTGAATTCTCTAAAAACATTCTCGTATATTTGTATTATTTAGAATATCTTTACACTCGATTTTAATGAGTGTATTTTATTGATTGTAAAAAGGCAAATTTAAGGAAAACACTTTGTTATTTTAGTAATGTGAATAAATAAATTTTAAACTATGAATTCTGGACAGAAAAAACATCCTATTGAGCTGATTGATAGCATAAAAATGCAATTGGAAAAGCTTGTTAATTATGAGCAGAAAGCACCTTTAATTGAGGTTGATATTGTTAAAGAGAATATAAGGAATCTTTATGAATTAGTGGATAGTATGTTTTTAGATTCTGCTAATTTTTCAAAACCTGAGATAGAAGCTATTGATAAAGAAATAGAGGATTTGCTTGATGAGGCTAACAATGAGTTTGAAGTTAAAAAGGAAACACAAATTAGGGAGCAGGAAGAAATTTTGGACGCTCAATTAGAAGTTGAAGATGTGGAACCTGAAGTTACTGAAGATAATATCGAAGATACAATTGCTTCAATTGAGGAAGAGCTTGAAGATGTGGAAGAGGAAAAAATAAAGGAACCTGTAAAAGAAAGGCCTAGCCTTAGAAAAATTGAAAAGAAAGCTGAACAGAAGGTAGATAAAACAAATAGTGGGAAGAAAAAAATTGTTCATGTACTTGATATAGAAGTTGAACAGGAAGATGAAGAAAATGAGGAAAAAGAGGATGCTTTAATGGGACAAAAATTGAAAAGGAAAGCAATTAAAAGCCTTAAACATGGAATAGGTATTAATGATAAGTTTATGATTATTAATGATTTATTTGAAGGTAGAGCTAAAGATTTTAATGCTGCCATAAAAGAACTAGATAATAAAGAGAATCTTCAATCAGCTATTTTTCTTTTAGAAGATATGAAAGATGAGAATCTTTGGGAAACAAAAGACAATGCTTATATTCAATTAAAAAGTTATATCGAACGTAGATATATGTAATATAGTTTTGAAAAGATAATAAAGTGTAATAAAGCAAAAATAAAAGGCTGCTCTTGTAAAAAAGGGCAGCCTTTTTATTGCTACAAAATAATAACAAGGCTATTATATAATGTTTTATGACAATTTATATGTAGATGTAAAATGCTAACTAAAAATCACTATAAAAAATTGTTTGTAGATACTTATTCATTAAAGATAAATAATCTTAAAGATAGACTTGTGATTTAGCAATTTTACCAGTCGAATTTGCATAATAATGTCAATCATTTAAATTTCTTTTTTTGTTTGAGCAAAATCCAATATCATTGGGTGAAGAAATTTATGTAGTACTGAGAGCTTGTACAGAATATAATATTGAAATTGTGATGTTAGATATTTGTTATGGAATAAAAAGGAAATGCTAATATTTATTTGTTAATTAGCAAAATATTCAACATTTTTAATTAAATTCGTGCTCATAAAAACACCTTAAATATTTATAGTGCTTAAAATCATTGACAATATTCATTTAATTTTTCAGGGGATAAACAGAGGAGTTAAATTTATACTACAAATTCTGTTATTGCAATTGTCTTATAAATTATCTGTTTTTCGTATAATTAGCAAGGTTGAAAGTAGACCTAATACTGTTATTATTAGTACATTTTTCTTGCTATTTCAAATTATTTCTTATGCTCAATCAAATTCTATAGATTATAAAGTACAGCGCATAACTACTGAGATTCAAAAGACATTACCCGGAATTTCGCAAAATACTATTCGTTGTATATACGAAGATCATAAAGGTCTACTTTGGTTTGGTACATGGGATGGACTAAATCGGTATGATGGTATCCGTTTTGATATTTTTAGAATGAAAGTAGGCGATAGTAAAACGAACCTAAGTAATAATACTATTAATGTTATCACTCAAGACAAACAGAAAAATATTTGGGTGGGGACTGATGGTGGTATTAATTGTTTAAGGTATATAGATTTTAAAAGAGAAAACATAGAGCTGTCAATTCGATATCCCATATTAGATGACACTATTCATGCTATTTATGTTGATGCTCAAAATAGGATATGGGTAGGTACTCAAAAAGGTTTGTATATTATTAACTCTCAAAGAGACAGCGTGATATCCTTGTCAAAACTGGTTAAAAATGAAACTGAATTAGATGAGATTGAAATACGGCAAATTGTAAAATTTGATGATAGATATGTTTGGGTTGGTACTTCTAATGGTATTTATAAAATAAGTGTTATTGATGAGAAGATATATCATTATGCTAAACCACTGATAAGCGACAATCATATTACTTTTATTGAAAATTTTCATGATAGCATTATGTTTATTGGTTCAGAAAATGGATTAAATATTTTGTGCTCGGATAAAGATACCATTGAACAATTGTATCCTTTCTCTAATGATATTGGTGAAAATGTTTTTTTAAGTGGAATGCTTTTTAATGAAAAAGAATTCCTATTTGGGGTCTCGGTTCATGGTTTAATTAAATATAATATTGAAAACAAAAAATTTAGTCCTTTTAAATTTCCAAATATTGGTAAGACAAAGAATGGAGCTTTTAATCCGCAAGATGAGGATATTTCTTGCATGAAAAAAGATCAGTATAATAATTTGTGGTTAGGGACAGCATGGAATGGATTTATATGTTTAAGCCCGGAACCATTATTTTTTAAGACATTTAATGCAAATGATGGAGGATTTAACGACAATCATATTTGGTCGTTTTGTTACAACAATGATGAGCTATGGGTTGGAACAGAAAAAGGTGTCAATATTTATAATAATAACACTCATAAAATTAGATTTATAACTAAGAAGAATGGACTATCATCAAATAGAATACGTTCTATAACAAGGGATAAATATGGTCGTATGTGGGTTGGTACATTTGATAAAGGGATAAATATTATCAATAATGATGGTTCAATTATTCACTTTATTTACAAAGATTCTAATTCGGTATTGCCTAATAATACAGTGTGGAATATGCTAGAAGACACTTCGGGATATATGTGGGTGAGTACTTTTGGAGGACTAGTTAAAATAGACTATACAAACTTTACTTCAATCATTTATGCCCACAATCCTCAAGATAATTCCTCACTAAGTGCAAATTATGTTTATAATTCCAGCTTTGATAGCTTTGGTAGATTGTGGGTAAGCACTTATCATGGATTAAATTTGTTTCAACCAAAGACAAATAGTTTTAAAAGATATTATCATGAAGAAGGAAATCCAGCTAGTTTAAGTACAAATAAAATATTTAAAGTTTATGATGATGGCGAAGGCTATCTTTGGATAGCTACCATTGGTGGAGGACTGAATAGACTTAATCTCAATAGCGAGGAAATAGATTGGTTTACAACTAAAGACGGATTATCTAATAATATAATTTATAGCCTTATTGACGATGGTATGGGCTATCTTTGGTTGAGCAGCAACCTTGGGATAAATAGGTTGAATATACATACGTTGATTGTTAATACTTATAATGTTGATGATGGGCTTCAGTCATCAGAGTTTAATTTTGGCGCTGATTTGATTGATGACAATCATAATATATATATGGGGGGAATGAAAGGTTTTAATGTTTTTAATCCTAGAAAGATAAATAATAAAGAATATCAAGCAGATTTATGTATTAGTGCCTTTAATGTGCCTAAAAGTGGAAGTATTTATAGTGTAGATTTTGGTGATACAGTTTATTTAAAACCGAGTTTAAACTCTTTTGAAATAGAATATACAAAGCTAAACCTTAAGAATTCATCCAAGGAGATTTTCCGACACAAACTTATTAATTATGAAACTGATTGGATAAATAATAATGGCGTATTAGCAAAAGCAACGTACACAAATGTTCCCTCCGGAAAGTATGTGTTTTCACTGCAATCTGCTGATAAATATGGCGTATGGAATACTGAACCATATTATTTAACAATTATTGTTGAAGAGGATTGGTATAAAACATTTTGGTTCCTTTCAGTTGTTATTTTAGTGTTACTAATAATAATTGTTGTTGTTGTTAGACTGAGGTTTAAAAGATTAAAATTTAAGTCGAATGTCGAGAAACAAATTTATCAACTTGAAAAACAATCATTGCGATTGCAAATGAATCCACATTTTGTCTTTAATACACTTAATTCTATTCAAAGTTTTATACTGAATAATGAAAAAGAAGAATCAATTTCGTATCTCTCTAAGTTCTCTAAGTTAATGAGGATAATACTCAATAATAGTAGCAAAAGTATTATTCCGCTTGAAAACGAA
Source organism: Bacteroidales bacterium (assembly GCA_027064095.1). GTDB lineage: Bacteria > Bacteroidota > Bacteroidia > Bacteroidales > UBA1556 > UBA6267. The sequence goes on from JAMOQI010000057.1 coordinate 52,352, forward strand.
ATAGAAATGTTAAATCATTATATAGTTTTGGAGCAACTTCGTTTTGATAATAGATTTGATTATGAAATATTTGTTGATAAATACATTGATAAAGAGTTTGTTAGTATACCCGGTATGCTTATACAGATATATGTAGAAAATGCAATTATTCATGGTCTTGCACCACTCAAAGAGAGAAGAGGGAAGCTGAGAATTAGTTTTGATTTAAAAGATAATAAGCTCCGGTGTACTATTGAAGATAATGGAGTGGGAAGGAGCTTTTATGAGAATAAATCTGATAAATTGCATGAATCTAAAGGGATGCTAATTAGTAAAAAACGTCTGGAAATATTAAATAGAAGTTCTAATGAGCCTCCATTGCATATTTATGATTTAGTAGATGAAAATGGAACTGCTATCGGTACAAGAGTGATATTAATAATTGATATAGAATATATTAGCGAACATGATGGTTTTAAATAAGGAGTGTAGAATTTAAATATTTGTATAATGAGAATGTTGAATACAGTTATAATAGATGATGAAGAAAAGTCAAGGCAAACGCTTAGGCAAATGCTTTCGCTATTTTGTAAGAATGTCCAAATTATTGGTGAAGCAAAGGATGTTAGAACAGGCTTTGAGTTGCTTTCAATTGTAAAGCCGGATTTGGTATTTCTAGATATAAAGATGCCTGATGGAAATGGTTTTGACCTAATTCGTAAATTAAATTCACGAAATTTCAATCTTATCTTTACAACTGCATTTGACCAGTATGCTATCAAGGCATTTAAGTTTAATGCAATTGACTATTTGCTAAAACCTATTGATACAGATGAGCTTAAAGCGGCGGTAGATAAGGCGGGAAAATATATTCTAACTAATAAGACAAATGTCGATAATCTTATTAGCAATACTTTAGAAGAAAATAAGGAGGACCAGAAAATAGTTTTATCTACAGCGGAAGGAATGCATATTATTAAGGTGAAGAATATTATCCGATGCCAAGCTGATGATTATTATACAAATTACTTTTTAAATGATGGTCGTAGGATTATGATATCAAAGACTTTGAAAGAAAGTGAAGAATTGCTTATTGATTACAATTTTATTCGCCCTCATCGTTCACACCTGATAAATATCTCATATATTAAAAAGTATGTAAAATCTGATGGTGGTTATATCGTACTCGCCGACGATTCAAAAATACCTGTATCTCGTCGTAAGAAAGATATAATGGCTGAATATCTTAAAGGAATTTAATAATTCTTTTTTCTTTAATTTAAGTAATTATCACTTTGAATAAAGGTTTGTTAAATTCATTCACTACATTTTAGCAGTATTTTACCTTGCGACATATTGGTTTTATATGAATTTACAGCTTCTTCCACTTTTTCAATATTTATTGTTTTGCTGATTGTTGTTTTAAGTTCATTTTTTAGTAAGCTCTGAGCTTTTTTAATTCTTTTCAATGTTTTTATAATACCTTGATTTGAAGAGTAATTTCCTAAATAAAAACCTTTAATTTCCTTATTCTGTTGTAATAATACTCTGCTGTCAAAACACGATTTTTCCTCCGATAGATTTGCATATAAATATACTGTGCTGCCTTCCATTCCTGATAAGATATAATCATTTGTACTTAGACCTCCAACAGCATCAAAGAATAATGTGATATTTAGTTTTTTTGTTAGTTCTTTTAAATCCTCAGGAAAAGAAGAACTACTGCTATTAAGGACGTATTTGGCCCCTAGTTCTTTTAATGATTCAACTTGTTTATCGTTTCTAACAATACTTACTAAATCAAAATTTTCCTTAATGGATAGGGCGATAAGCATTTTCCCAAGTGCGCCTCCTGCTGCATTATTTACAAAAGCTTTTGTTTTATGTTTAGCCATAATATCTACAAAAGCCAAGGCTGTAAGTGGATTTACTATTAGTGATGCAGCCTGTTTAAAGTCTATGTTATCAGGTGTGGGTATAACGTGCATAGCCGAAGTAAGTGTATATTCAGCCCAAGTTCCTCCCAAATTATCGGAAGAAGTACAGCTTACTTTTTTCCCCATTCTTACTGCTGGGATAATTCCTCCACCTACAGCAATAACAGTTCCACTGCCTTCAATGCCGGGAATAATTGGATAATTAGGTTTATTTATATAGGTGCCTTGTAGCATACTTAAATCTGAGGGATTAATTGATGCATACTCCATTTTAACCAATACTTGACCTTTACCGGGTTTAGGTACATCAACCATTTTTATCTCTAATTTTCCCCCTTGAGAAGATTGTACAACAGCTCTCATTTGCTTCGGAATGTCAATTTTTATAGCCATAACTGTATCAACTTTTGATGCTACTTATTTATGTAAATATTATAGAAATGCAAAAGTACAAAATGTACAAACATTAAATATTTTATTAATCTTTATTGCAATTTTGTTCCCATTTGCTAATTTTTTTTATCAAGTTTTTTAGAATAAAGAGGTACTTTTTTCATTACTTTTAATAATTTTATTTACATAAAAGCGTGAATAATAGACATATATAGCTTTTTTGTTTGTTTGTGGATAATATTTATTTAGTTCTATTCTAAATAAGGCAAATTTTTAATATTTTTATGGCTTAATTAAAGCACTTAATTCATGATACCTAAGAATCATAAAATGGACGATAGTTATGAAACTGTAAAACAGATTTTTACTAACTATCTTGAACAAAAGGGACATCGTAAAACTCCAGAGAGATTCTCTATACTTAGAGAGATTTATTCTAGTGAAAAACATTTTGATATTGAGTCACTATACTCTCAAATGAAAAAGAATAAATATCGTGTTAGTAGAGCTACTTTATATAATACAATAGATATTTTACAACAATGTAAATTGGTAACAAAGCATCAATTTGGTAATAATAGTGCTCAATTTGAAAAATCTTATAAATTTAAGCAACACGACCATATTATTTGTTCAAAGGACGGAAAAATTATCGAATTTTGTGACCCTAGGATTCAGGAGATTCAAGATTCTTTAGAGAAGTTATTTAATATTAAAATTAGCCATCATTCTTTGACTTTTTATGCAGATTGTACTTCTGAAAATGAGTCAAAGTAATATTCTTTCTTATGAACAAAATGAAAGTTGACATCCTTTTAGGCCTTCAATGGGGAGATGAAGGAAAAGGAAAAATTGTGGATGTATTTACCCCTAAGTATGACATTATTGCACGCTTTCAAGGCGGACCTAATGCTGGTCACACATTAGAATTTAATGGTCAAAAGCATATTTTACATACTATTCCTTCAGGAATATTTCACCCTGAGACCATTAATATAATTGGCAATGGTGTAATAATTGATCTTAAAATTTTACAAGATGAATTAGAAAAGCTTAAGGATAAAGGTGCTGAACCATGTAAAAACCTTTTTATTTCAAAGAAATCGCATCTTATTCTTCCTTCTCATAGAATGTTGGACGCGGCATACGAAAAGTCCAAAGGCGATTCTAAAATTGGATCTACTTTAAAAGGAATTGGACCAACATATACTGATAAAATAGCACGTTTAGGCCTTCGAATAGGAGATATATCTATGGCTAATTTTATGGAGCGTTATGAGAAATTAAAATCCCTACATTTTGATATTTTAAAAACATATTCTTTTGATATAAATCAGCATACAATAGATGGGTTAAAGTTTGATGAATATGAACAAAAGTGGCTTAATGCGATAGATTATATCAGTGATATTAAAACTATTGATGGTGAGCAATTTATAAATGATAGTCTAAAAGCTGGTAAAACTGTTTTAGCAGAAGGTGCACAAGGAACGTTATTGGATGTTGATTTTGGCTCGTATCCATTTGTCACCTCTTCAAATACTGTAAGTGCTGCAGTTTGTACAGGCTTGGGAGTTGCTCCTAATAGTATCGGTAAAGTATTTGGTGTATTTAAGGCTTATTGTACAAGAGTTGGAAGTGGCCCTTTCCCAACAGAGCTTTTTGATAATACAGCTGAGGAGTTGAGAGTAAAGGGACATGAATATGGCGCTACTACAGGTCGTATAAGACGTTGTGGATGGTTAGACCTCCCTGCTTTACGATACTCTATAATGATTAATGGAGTTACGGATTTAATAATTACAAAGGCTGATGTAATGGATGATTTTGATGAAATAATGGTGGCAACACATTATAAAATCAATGATAATATGCTTGATTATATGCCTTTTGAAGTTTTGGACAAAAACCTTGATGTTGTTTTAGAAGTTCATAAAGGCTGGAAACAGAGTATTACTGATGCAAATGATGAGAATCAATTACCTGACACTTTTATGGAATATATTGAATATATTGAGAAAGCTGTTGATTGTCAAATTAGTGTTATTTCAGTTGGCCCCGATAGAAAGCAAACTATTATGAGAAGATTGTAGGTTTCTTATTGGAGGTATTTATAGAGAATTAATTTTTAATTTATATAATATTATGAAAAAATTATTGATAGTATTTTTATTATTAGGCTTAACTAGTCAATTATCATTTGCCCAGAAATTAATAGACACCCAGAAATTAATAGATACTAAGAAGGTTCCGGTTATTGTTACCAAACGCTTTGCAAAAAAACATAGAAATGCTAAAGAAGTTAAGTGGTTTTTATATGATAAGGAGCATAATTATCTTGTTAAGTATTTTACTAATGCAATGGAGTGTGAATCTGTTTATGATAATTCAGGTAAAGAATTATCTTCAAAAACAGAGGTGCCTTTAAGTAAACTAAATTCAAAAATATCAGAAGATATTCGCACTAATCACAAAGATAAAAAAGTAGATAAAGCTTATTTAATAATAAAAGGACCAAGAGAAAAATATTATTCTGTGATTCTATTGAAGAGTCAAGGAAGAAAAAAAGACCCTCTTGTATATGAAGCTCAGTATAATTTTAATGGCTCGTATTTAACTCTATATGAGCCTGATATTGTTGATGAAGTTGTTGAAGAAAAAGGCGCTGATAAATATGAACAAAAGATGGAAGAAGAAACAGAGGAGTTAGAAGGCAGTTATTCATCTGAGAAAATAAGTAAAGGCGATTTGCCTTCTCCAATAATAGATTATATTAAGAATAATTATGATGTTGCATATAGGTATAAAGAAATTTATGCAAAGTATAATAATAAATATGGTGATTATTATTATGTGGTACTTAAAAAACAAGGAGAGAAAAAGAAATTTGTACACTTTTTCGATATGTATGGGAAGCTGATAAAAGTGGATGAAGTAGAATTATAGGATTATATAATTCATAATATAAAATTAAAAGCTGCTGATTATCAGTGGCTTTTTTTATAAAGCTAAATTGTTAGGTTTATTTGTGAATAATCAGGGTTGAAGATTAGTAATAATAATACTTTTTAGGTGCTTTGCTATAAATTGGTATTATCCATCCTATTTTAAAACTATACATAATAGCTGTATAACTCAGTTTCGTATTTTCGTTGTAATCAGCATTATATGTTCTTCTGTTCTGAACAAAGGCTTGAGTAAATTCAAAACCTGCATATAAATTTGTTAGGTTGCGAGCACCAAGATATCGATATCCGATAAATTGTGTTAGACTAAGTCCGTTTGTTAATCTGTCATACATTTTTTTATTCTCACCATTTATTTGTGGGGCAGTCATTTCAGGATTCTCAATTCTAGTTTTGTACTGCATTAGTCCGGTTCCAATTTGTATAAATGGGCCACTATTAGGATTGGGTGATAAAAAATTAAATTGATAACCTGTAAATATTTGTACATTAAAACCCCTGTGATATAAAAACACTTCGGCATATTGACCATTACCATCGATTATATAACCATGATCATTTACAATATCTTTAAAATAGGGTATTTCATTTTTTACATTATCACTAAAAAAATATTCAAAGCCAAGTCCTAAAATAAATTGATTTTTAAATTTTAGATTAAAGTCTGTTCCTATTGCATTGCAATTACCATATTGGTTTGCTAATTCACCAGTTGTAAAATGATAGCCATAATGTATTCCTATTGATGGAATAAAAATAGAAGAATCACTTATTTCTTTTTGTGCAAATGAAAAACTTGATAGTATGGATAATGCAAGTATAAGGTAAAATGATCTCATAAAAATTATCTTAATCTTAATTAAATTTATAATTTATACAAACTAATATTGGCAAAGTAACGAAAAGTATTTGATATTGTTATTTGCTTTTATCACATATTTTTAATCAGCATTATTTATACAAATGCAAAGCGAATTGTATCAATAAGCTTTGAGTAGTGGGGGTAATGCAGGAAAATCCTCTAGAAATAAGTTCGGGACAGGTTGATTTAGAAAAACTTAAATTTGGGTATCTGGACAATATCCAAACTTATAAACTTCGATTAGGTATAAGTTTTTTGTGAGTGAAATCTTATGTCGAACTGAGATTATTAGTTTTACTTAATCGTTAGGATTATTAGTGAATAATCCGGGTTTACCTGCTTTATTCATGATGATAAGGTTCATTTCTAAGAATGCTCATAGCTCTATAGCATTGTTCAAGAAGTAATAATCTAATCATCTGGTGAGAAAAAGTCATTTTAGAAAGAGCAATTTTTTGTTGGCTTTTAGAATACACATCTTTGCTGAAACCATAAGGACCACCAACGATTAAACAAAGAGATTTTATACCACTATTCATTTTATCCTGAAGGTATTTTGCATATTCAATACTTCTAAACTCTTTACCTTTTTCGTCCAAAAGAACCACAAAATCTGAATTGTCAATTTTATTAAGAATAAGTTTTCCTTCCTTTTCTTTTTGCTGTTCGATTGTTAATGATTTAGCCTTTTTCAAGGCAGGAATAACTATTATCTCTAAAGGTAAATAATTCTTTAGCCTTTTTTCAAATACATTACAAGCTTGATTTAAATAATTTGCCTCTGTTTTGCCAACAAAAATTATTTTTAATTTCATGGTTCAATAGATTAATGAAAACATAGATTACTCTATTCTGTATATATTCTCTATGCCTTCAATTTTCTGGAGTTTTTTAATAATGGTGCTTAATTGCTCACTGTCTTTTACATAAATCATTACGCTGCCTTCAAAAAGGTCGTTGTTAGTTTCTACGGTAAAAGATCTAATATTTATTCCTAATTCAGAAGAAATAATATTTGAAACATCATTTATTAATCCTAGTCTGTCGCTACCATAAAACTTTATTCCAGTAAGGAATTGAAGGTCTCCTTTTTCTCTCCATTTGGCTTTTATTATATTACTACCATACTTTGACATAAGTTCTGATGCCTCAGTACAAGTAGTTCTATGGATACTAATACTATTATTTTTTTCTATAAAACCAATAACATCATCCCCCGGTATTGGTTTGCAACATTTAGCTAATATGATTTCTGCATGGTCATATTTCTTTGATAATAACAGTCCATTGGGTTTTTTCTTTAACTTTTTTTGGATAATACTTGAGAGCTCCTCCGTTTTACTTATAGTAGGTTTTTTGCTAAAAGGATTTAGATATTTAATCCAGTTATTCTTTTCCTTATTGTATTTAATAAATTTTTCAAGATCTTCTTCTGTAAGCTGTCCTTTCCCCAATCGAAGATAAAGGATTGAAATTTCGGATAAACCTAAATAATTTAACAAATCTTTTTCCAGTTTGTTATTACATTGTAAATCTTGACTTTCACAATAAATCGATAATATTAATTCTCCTTTTTGAATGTATTTACGCTTATTAGCATTAATAGAATTCTTAATTGATGACTTTGCTCTGGCAGTATATGCCCAATCCAGCCATTCATCTTTTGGCATCTGTTTACGCGAAGTGATAATCTCAATCTGATCGCCGCTTTTCAACCTATGATTCAATGGTGTTAACTGGTTGTTGATTTTTGCTCCTATTGCTGTATCTCCGATTTTAGAATGTATTAAGTATGCAAAGTCTATAACAGTACTGCCTTTAGGCATGGTCATGATATCCCCTTTAGGGGTAAATACATATATTTCATCTGAAAATAGATTGAGTTTGAATTCATCTAGAAATGCTAGTGCATCAGAATCTGGATTTTTAAGTGTGTCTTGTATCTTACTTAACCAAACATCTAAACCTCCAATAGTATCTGTTTTGTCCTTATACTTCCAGTGAGCAGCATAGCCTTTTTCTGCTATCTCATCCATTCGTTTACTTCTAATCTGAACTTCAATCCATCTTCCGCTTTTACTCATAACCGTAGTGTGAAGAGCCTCATAACCATTGGCTTTGGGTACTGAAATCCAATCTCTGAAACGGTCTTGTTTAGGAACGTAAATCTGTGTAATACCTGCATATACTTTCCAGCAATCCAGTTTTTCATTTTCAATATCACTATTTAAAATTATTCTAACAGCAAAAATGTCATAAACTTGCTCGAAATTAATCTTCTTAGTTTGCATTTTATTCCAAATAGAACTAATTGATTTATTACGGTGAATAATTTTGTATTCAAGTCCACTTTTGTCAAGTTGTTTTTTTATTGGTTGAATAAATTTATGAATAGATTTTTTTAGGTCAACTTCATTACTCTTTAATTTTTCTGAAATAATTCTATAGGCATCAGGATTTTTATATTTCAACACTAAATCTTCCAACTCGCTTTTAATTTCAAATAAGCCGAGTCTATTAGCAATTGGTGCATACAATATACTGGTCTCCGAACTTATTTTCATTTGCTTTTCTTTAGGCATAGACTCAAGCGTCCTCATATTGTGTAGCCTATCAGCAAGCTTAATTATAATTACTCTTACGTCATCAGCAAGTGTTAGTAGTATCTTTCTAAAATTTTCTGCTTGTAATGATTCACTTTGAGCAAATATGGAAGATATTTTTGTGAGACCGTCAACTATTTTAGCAACCTTTTTACCAAACATCACTTCAATGTCTTTTAAGGTATAGTCAGTATCTTCAACTACATCATGTATGAGCGCACATATAATAGAAGTGGTTTTTAATCCAATATCACGAGTGCAAATAAGTGCAACCTCCAGTGGATGAAAAATATATAATTCACCACTTTTTCTACGTACACCTTCATGTGCCTGCTGTGCAAAAATAAAGGCCTTTTTTATCTGCTTACGTTTTTCAGGGTCGTCTACTTTACTGTAATGCATTATTTGCCTAAACTTATTATTTATAAGTCGCTTTTCCTCGGCCTCAGTATTTTCTATTTTAGTAGTCTCTGTTGTCAATTATAATAATATTTATACGTGTTTTAGATTTTAAAAGCGTAAAGATATGGAAAATATCTTCAATTTTGATATCATAGAAAATAATTAAATCATAAGAATATTAACCGGTATTATTCATGCAAAAGCAAAGCGAATTGTTTGAATAAGCAATGAATAACGGAGGGCAATGCAGGAAAACTCTGATATAGGAAAACTTAAATTTGGATAATTGAAAAATATTTAATTTTATTAACTTCATTAGATATAAGCTTTCTGTGGAGGTTATTAGTTTTACTTAATCGTCAGGATTATTTGTGAATAATCCGAGTTGATATTTTTGATGCAGAAGGATAGAGCTTAATTAAAGCCATTATTAAATTGTTATAAAAATATATTTAATGTAAAAAAACGTATGAAATTAATAATAATTGATTATTTTGTTACAAATAAGCATTTAAGCGTCAATTAATAAATAACACTGTCAATATATTGAATTTTTGTTTATCTTTGGTTTTTGTGTATTGCAAATATTTTATTCTAAACGGTAAACCCATATTTATTAATTAAATAATTACATCATGAAGTACTTTTTACTATCAACATTAATGTTTATAGCTTTTATTTCGAGTAGTTTACAAGCCCAAACTGTTGTTTACAACGAGGATTTTGATGGCTCTACTCAAGCTGTAACATCAACATCTACCGGATCAAACGCGTGGGGGCTTTCCAGTTCCTTTTATGTTTCGGGTCTAAAATCAGACTCCTGTGTTGTTACAGCAGGGGATTCAACTTTTTTAACAACAGATTCATTTTCTACTACTGGAAATACATTTGTAATGTTAGAGTTTGATCAAATATGTAAAATAGAATATTTGGATGAGGGAATTGTTCAAGTTTCTGCTGATAACGGTGCCACTTGGATTCAGCTTACAAGTCCAATGTATTTAGGAGCCGGTCAATTTGGTAACCTTGGAAATAAATTTTCATCTGCTACTTATGTAACTGATTGGGTTCCTACTAACGATACACTTCAGCCGACTAATACATGGTGGAAGCATGAGACCTTTGATATTTCTTCCATTGCAGCTAATAGTTCTCAGGTAAAAGTCAGATTTTTACTAAAAGATGGTCCAATTGCTAATGGCTCTAATGGAAATAGAGGTTGGTTTATTGATAATATAAAGGTTACAACTGCTCTTTCAGAGCTTCAGCCTCCTACTATTACTTATTCTACTCCGTTGATTGAGGACTCTGTATTTAACTATGGTCCTTTTATAATTCAGACTACGATAACTGATGCTTCGGGAATAGATACAGCATTATTGGTTTATCAAAGAAATTCTGGTGTATGGGATACAATAGGAATGCAGGGTGGTGGTTCTATCTTTAATGGGATAATTGATACTATTCCCGCATTTGCAACTTATGATACAGTAAGATATTTTGTGATTGCCAAAGATGCATCATTATCTCATAATGTTGCAAGAGAGCCTTCCAATGGAAGTATTCAATTTATAATATATAATTCACCACCTCCTCCGGGCTGTTCTTCACCAATAACTACATTCCCTTGGATTGATAATTTTGAGTCAAATTCAAATGTTGCTTCTCCGTCATGCGGTGGAATATTTCCAGTTGCTGGTTGGACAAATGTTAGTGGCGCTACAAATGGTTGGGCTCCTCACAGTGGTGGAACTACTAGTAGTAATACCGGACCAACAGGAGATCATACAACCGGTTCCGGTATCTATTTATATACTGAAACATCTTGTTCCTCTGGATCGTATGTCGCTAAGATTGAAAGTCCTTGTATGGATATCTCTGGTTTATCAGCTCCTCAATTAGAATTCTGGTATCACATGTTTGGTGCTGCAATGGGTACTATGGATATTGAAATATGGTATGGTGGACAATGGGTAAATATTTGGAGTAAAACTGGTGACCAGGGTAATCTTTGGCAAAAAGCTACTGTTAATTTGATTCCTTATAAAGGAGTTACCAAACTTAGACTTATTGGTACAAGAGGTAGTTCATATACCTCAGATATGGCTATTGATGATATAAAAATATGGGTGCCACCAGCAAATGATGCTGGAGTTACTGCATTGAATTATCCTGTATCCCCATCAATATCAGGAACATTACCTGTTTATGCTAGTTTTATGAATTATGGTTCTGCCAATCTTTCTTCTGTTGAATTTAATTGGCAAATTAATGGTGTAAATCAAACTACGGTTAACTGGAGTGGATTAGCTCCTCCAATGACATCAGTGGATTCTATTTTGCTAGGAACTTATACATTTACTGCTGGAGCTCCTACCATTAAAATGTGGACTAGTAACCCTAATGGTGTTGCTGATGGATTTAATTATAATGATACTTTGGAAACTACTGTTGTAGTTTGTGATGGTTATCTTCATGGAAATTACACTGTTGGAACGCCTACATCAGATTTTGCCGATATTGCTTCAGCCGTTAGTGCTTTAAATAATTGTGGTATCGATAGCACTGTAGTATTTAATATTGCTCCTGGTACTTACAATGGACAAGTTTCACTTGGTATGGTAAATGGAGCTTCTGATACTTCTACTATTACTTTTCAATCTGCAACAGGAAATCCTGCTGATGTTATAATGCAATATACTTCTGGTGGTTCTTCCGACAATTATGTGTTTAAACTTGATGGAGCACAATATGTTACTATTAAGAATATTACAGTTAGAAATAATGGTAGTACATATTCTTATGGAATACACTTAACTAATGGTGCTAATTATAATACTATTGATGGTAATATTGTAAGAACTGGTACGACAACATATTCTTATGCAAGGGGCATTGTGTTTTATACCGGTCTTAATCAATATAATACAATTATTAATAATGATATTGCTAATGCATATTATGCAATATATATTTATGGCATAAATAGTTCAACAAGAGCTAAAGGAAACAGAATTGAAAATAATAATATCCATGATTTTTATTACTATGGATTGATGTCTTACTACCAAGATTCTGTTACTATAAAAGGTAACTATATTCATGATGGAATAAATGCAAATTATTATGGTATTTATTCATATTACAATAGTAATGGTATAAGAATTATTAATAATAAATTAGATTTTTCACCTACAAATTATGTATATGGAATATATTGTTATGGGTTGAATTTGAATGTTGCCGGAGTTGATACTTGTATTGTAGCAAATAATATGATAAGTGTAAACAATGGCTCTGGAAATATATATGGTATATATATTTCTAATGGAGTTAATTCAAAAATTGTTCATAATAGCGTAAGTATTACAGCTGGCTCCGTTTCTTCTAAAGCATTTTATCAGACTTCCGGTACCGGAGGATTAATTATAGAGAACAATAACTTTGTTCATACAGGAATAGGCTATGGTTTATATGTAAATACTCCGACTGGTGTTTCTAGTTGCGATTATAATAATATTTATACTACTGGAAATAAATATGCTTTTTGGGGAGGTGATGTTCCTTCTCTTTCATCACTTCAATTAGCTTCAAGTGATAATGCAAATACTATATCTATTGATCCATCTTATGTATCATCTTCAGATTTGCATGCTGGTAGTGTTAGTATTTTTAATGCAGGTACGCCTATTGCTGAGGTCCCATACGATTTTGATGGAGATATAAGAAGTACAACAGCTCCTTGTATTGGGGCTGACGAATTTATTCTTATAGGTGACGATGCAGGTATTAAATCTTTAATATCTCCATTTGCTGCTTGTCCGGGTGATACTGCAAATGTTATTGTTGAACTTAAAAACTATGGAATTGATACCCTATTTACTTGCAATATTAATTGGGATATTAATTCAGTTGCACAAACTACCTACTCTTTTAATGATACATTACTTCCAAGTCAATCCAAAAATGTGACATTAGGAACTTATGTTTTTTCTAGTGGAGTTACTTATGATATCAATTTCTGGACATCTCTGCCAAATGGAGTATCTGATTTGCAAACTTCTAACGATAGCCTGAGATTAAATGAATTTAGAACAGCAATTCCTGCAGGAACTTATTTAATTGGTCCTAGTTCAAGCGCTGATTATTCTAGTTTGGATAGTGTTATTTATTATATTAATACCTATGGTATTTGTGGCCCTGTTGTATTTAATATAGAATCAGGTACATATTCTTCAAGGATTGCTCTTAATAATATTTCGGGAGTTAATGCTATAAATACTATTACTATTCAGTCATTGACTAATGATAGTTCTGATGTAATAATAAATTATACACCTGTAACTGGGCAGCCAGCAGTTATTTCTTTGAACAATATATCTTATGTTACAATAAATGCAATTACTTTTAACATAACAAGTTTAAATGCAAAAGGTGTTGCTTTATGGGGTAATAGTACTCATAATACTATTAAAAGTTGTGTGTTTAATCTACAGGCTGCTACAAACTCTACAATATATGGATTTTATTTTAGTGATGCTAATGTGAAATACAATAGTTTTATTAATAATAAAGTAGTGAATGGATATTATTCTGTATATGCAAGAGGTAGTGGTACTACAGATTTAGGAAAAGGCAACAGGTTTATTAATAATATATTTGAGAATACAAGATATTATGGCGTTTATTCATATTATCAAGATTCGATAATAGTAAAAGGTAATACTATTACAACTATTGGTGTTGCTAATTACCCTAGAGGACTTTACTTATACTATAGTGATAATTCTGTTATTTCCGGTAATAATATTTATTTAGAAGGTAATAGTTATGCTTATGGATTATATATATACTATTGTGATGCTAGTGGTTTGCATCCTGGTTTGATTACTAATAATATGATTAGTATTCAAGGTGGTACTGGAACTAATTATGGTATTTACTTTGGAAATAATACATATCAAAGATTAAGTAATAATAGTATTTTTATAAATAGCTTATCAACCAGTTCAAGATGTTTATATGTTTCTTCAGGTTCAAATAATCAAGCATATAATAATATCTTATATTCTGTAAATGCTTATGCTGCATATTATTCAAATACATCTTCATTTACTATGTTAGATTATAATAATTATTACACTACAGGAAATAATTTTGTTTATTATTCAGGCAACAAGACTAGCTTATCTGATTTGCAGGCAGCAAGTGGTAAAGATGTTAATTCAAAGGATATTAATCCTCATTTCTTATCTAATACAAACCTTCATATTTTAAGTGGTGCGATAAATGGATCGGGTACTCCACTTTCATATGTATTGAAGGATATTGACGGTGATATAAGGGATACACTAAATCCGGATATGGGTGCTGATGAATTCTTACCAGCATCACAAGATATTGCTGTACTCAGTATTGATATGCAAAATTCATTCTGTTCTGCAGCAATGGAAGATGTTACTGCTAGATTTATTAATACTGGTAGTGATACTATAAACGGTAATTTAAATTTACAATATTCTTTAGATTCTGGAGCAACATGGGTTACAGAGAGTAATAATTCTATAATTGCACCTCTCGATACATTAAATTATACTTTCAGTACGCAAGTAGATTTATCTTCACTGCAAGATACAACATTCTATATTATTGTAAAAGGTGATTTACTAAATGATCCAATTACTATTAATGATACAATGTCTGTAAATATATTTAATGGTATGCTTCCTACAATACCTATTGCTAGTAGTGGAACAGCTACTTATGCCGGTACTGCTGTGCTTACAGCCACATCACCAAATTTAATTCTTTGGTTTGTGAGTGACACATCTAGTATGCCTATTTCCTCTGGTTCTTCGTATGCTACCGGTAATTTGTTTGATACAACGGTTTATTATTGTAGTACATTAGGTACTAATGGATGTTATAGTATTAAAGTTCCTGATACTGCATATGTAACTGGTATTCCTTCAGGCGATGTTGGAATAGCTTCTATAATTGTGAATGAAGGTTGTAATGTTGATTCTTCAGAAACTGTTTCTATTCGTATTTATAATCAAGGTTATGGTACAGTAAGCGGCAATTTAACAGCTATGTATAAGGTTGATAATGGAACATATTCTACACCTGAAAATGTAACAGCAAGTATTGGAAGTGGTGATACAATTACTTATACTTTCACAGCTACTGCTAATTTATATGCTTATTGGGGTGATACTACATTTGCTATTAAAGCTAGCGTGTCCCTTGTTGGTGACCCTTATGTTGTAAATGACACTCTTACTAGATCACCAATAGAAGTTAACTATACACCTGTTGATCCGGTAGTAACTTCACCAATGTCGATAGCATATGGTGTTATGGCTAATCTTACAGCTGTTTCTTCGGATACAATAAATTGGTATAATACTTCCAGTTTGTTAGATACTATTCCATTTGGAACAGGTTCTCCTGTTACTGTTGGGCCTCTTTATGTAACAGATTCATTCTATGTGCAATCTGTTAGTGGAGTAGGAGGAATGTTTACAATTGGTACTGGAACAACAGTTGGTTCAACAACTTCATATCCTACACCATACGGCCAATGGTATACTGGTAGTAAAGAACAATACTTGATATTGGCATCTGAGTTATATGCCTTAGGTGCTAATGGAGGTGCTATCGAGTCGTTAGCTTTTGATGTGGTTGTTCCAAATAGTGCAACTAGTACTGGTCATAATCATGATAATTATACGATTAAACTTGGAAATACTTCAGTGACTTCATTGACAACATGGCAATCAGGGTTAACACAAGTTTATACAACTCCTACTTATCAAACAGTTGCCGGTTGGAATACACATACTTTTTCTTCTCCTTTTGTTTGGGATGGTGTTTCGAACATTGTAATAGAAGTTTGTTTTGATAATTATGTTTCTGGCTCTAGTTATTCAAATAATGCTGCTGTTAATTCAAGTAGTACTCCATTTCAAAGTGCTTTAAATTATCATTCTGATGGAGGTGGGGTTTGTCCTAGTAGCACTATTTCCGGTACATATAGTGTAAGGCCAAATATGAAATTAGGATTACAAGTAGCTGGTTGTGCTAGTAATAGAGTAGAATTAGTTGTTGATGTAGCTCCGCCACCTGCTATTGATGCAGGTATGGATTCAATTATTAGTCCTACAAATAGCGAGGTATCCGGAACTCCTGTAGATATTGATGTTAAGATTAAAAACTATGGAACCAGTAACCTTACTGCTGTGGATTTAGTTTATGAATTAAATAGTGTTATTGTTGATACTTTTGCATGGACTGGCAGTTTAGCTTTTAATGCAATTAGCTCACCAATAACTGTTTATACTGATACATTTGTTCCCGGCATTCATAATATGAGAGTATGGGTACAGAATGCAAATGGAAATCCAACAGCCGGTGTTAATTTAAATGATACATTATCTCAACAGTTTTCCGCATGCTTATCTGGTGTTTATACTTTAGGAGATAGTACTTCTGATTTCCCTACTTTTGCTGATGCTCTAAATGCATTAAATACAGGAGGTGTATGTGGTGATGTTACATTCAATATTGCCTCAGGAACTTATAATACTCAAATTGCACTTCAGCCAGTTATCGGAGCAGGACCAAATGCTCGTATTACTTTCCAATCTGCTAGTGGAGATAGCAATGACGTGATTATTCAATCTACTCCTGCTGCTGCTAATACTAATTATACTTTAATATTCTATGGTGGCTCTTATTATACAGTTAAGAATGTAACTATTAAAGCCAATGGCTCATACGCTCATACAGTTGTATATTACAACAATGCTTCATATAACACTGTTGAGAATTGTATTGTGGAAAGTGTCGTTTCTTCTAGTTCTAATGCTGTTCCTTTTTACGATTTTAGTAGTTCTATAAGTTCCTTTAATACTATTAAGAATAATAAAATAAAGAATGGATATTACGGTATATATTTATATGGACCTAGTTCGTATGCTCAAAAGAGTTTTGTAGTGGAAGATAATGAAATTAGTAATTTCTACTATTATGGTATATATTCTTATTATCAAGATTCTACAATCTTTAAGTATAATAAGATTTCTAACAGTGTAAATTCTATAGCTTATCCTAGAGGGGCTTATTTATACAGAAATAGAGGTCCTGTAGAGTTTATTGGAAACCAAATAAACTTAGTTGCCAGCAGTTATGCTTATGGATTATACTATTACTATTGTTTAGGAACATCTTCAGCACGAGGTTTAGTAGCTAATAATGCAATTTCCGTTGAAGGAGGAACAAGTACTTCTTATGGTATTTATGATGGTTACTCTGAAAATGTATCATTTGTACATAATTCAGTTAATCTAATAAACACTTATAGTGTAAGTAAAGCTATGTATCAAACTGGAGGAACTGGTCAGGAAATAATAAACAATATATTCTCAGGAGGTCTTGGATATTCTTATTATGTAAATACCATTGCTGCTGTATCTACCAGTGATTATAATGATTTTTACAGTACAGGAAGTAATTTTGCTTATTGGTCAGGTGGTAGAACTTCTTTATCTGCGCTTATAACTGCTTCTGGTAAAGATATTCATTCTTTAAATGAAGATCCACTCTTTTATGCAAATAATAATCTGCATTCTGGTAGTGTAGCTCTTAATGGTTCCGGATTTGCTATGTCAATATTAGTTCCATTAGATATGGATAAAGAGTTGCGTAGCACTACAAATCCCGATATTGGAGCTGATGAGTTTGTTCCTCCTCCAAATGATGCAGGTATTATTAGTGTTGACGCACCAGTAACTCCTGTTATTCTTGGCACTGCAGATGTACATGTGACATTAAGAAACTTTGGTTCAGATACGCTTACTTCTGCTAATATTGCTTGGAGTGTTAATAATACAAATCAAGTAAGCTCTTCTTGGACAGGAAGTTTAGTTGCAGGTGCTACTGACGATTCATTGTTAATAGGTTCTTATAATTTTGCCGCAGGTGTTAATAATTTGAAAGTTTGGTCTGAAAATCCAAATGCAGCTATTGACGGCAATAATATGAATGATACTATTTTGGTAACTTTAATAGGTTGTGTTAGTCCTATGCATGGTGTTTACACTATTGGTGGTACTTCTGCTGATTTTGCAAGCATTTCAGATGCAGTTGATCAGCTTAATAGTTGTGGTGTTGATAGTAATGTTATTTTTAATATCAATCCCGGTACTTATAACGAACAAATTGAAATAGGTGAAATTGTGGGAACATCTGCTTCTGCTACCGTTACTTTTCAAAGTAGTACTCTTGATAGCAATGATGTAATGATTAATTATAATGCCAATTCTTCTGCTAATTATGTTGTGTATTTACATGGTGCTGATTGGATTAGATTTGTTAATCTATCAATAGAAGCCCTTAATTCTTCTGCCGGTAGAACTATTGTACTTGATGGTGGAGCAAATAATAATATTTTCTCTGGAAATATATTGAAAGCTCCTGCTTCTACATCTTCATCTAGTAGTGTTATATTCTCTAATGGAGATAATGATAACTTTAATAAATTTACTCATAATGATATTCTTAATGGTTATTATGGTATATATTATCGAGGTTATTCAACTGCTTTACGAGAAGATGGAAGTATATTTGAGTATAATAGAATAGAAGGCTACTATTATTACGGTGCTTATTTCTATTATCATAAAAATGTAATTTTTGATCATAATATTGTAAAAAGTGGACCTAATACTTCAAGTGGTTATGCAGTTTATGCATATTATATCAATACTTCATTACAAATTTCTAATAATATAATTGATGCACGTCCAACTAATAGTCATTATGGTTTATATTTGTATTACTGTCAATTTAATGCTTCTAATCCGGGTCGCATATACAATAATTTTATTGGAATAGTAACTAATGGAGGTGGTTCTTCATACGGTATATATGCTTATAATAATATTAATCAGCACATTACAAATAATAATATATTAGTTAAGAGTGGATATAATTATTCTAGAGCATTGTATATTACTTCGGGTAATAGTAATAAAATATTAAATAATTGTGTTGTTATGGACGGCCCGGGTTATGTTTATTATGTTACTAATAGTAACTACGTAAGCCAGAGTGACTATAACAATTTTTATTCTACATCTGTAGGTTCAAATTTTGCTTATTGGGGCGGAGCAGCATCTGATTTGACTAGTTTACAAGCAAATAGTGGTAAAGATGCTAATTCTGTTAGTGTTGATCCAGGTTATTTCTCAGATTATGACCTTCATGTTACTACTGTAAATCTTAATTCTACTGCTTTACCAATTTCTTATATAACAACTGATATTGATGGTGAGTTAAGAGATACTCTTATCCCAGATATTGGGGCTGATGAGTTTACACCTCAACAATGGGATGCTGCTGTTGTTAGTTTCGTATCTCCATCAAGCTTCTATTCTGCGCAAGGTACAATAGTGCCTATTAGAGTAAAACTTAAGAACCTTGGTATGGATACAATTACTACAATGCCTGTAAGCTATGTTTATGGTAATAGTACTCCTGTAACAGAGACATGGACAGGTAATTTAGCTCCCGGTGATACAATAAGTCATTTATTTAATACTAATATTACAACATTGGCAGGGTCTCATAGCTTATGTGCTTATACTAGTCTTGTCGTTGATAGTAATTTAAATAATGATACTATATGCATGAATTATGGCGGTATTTCGCTCGTTGTTCCTACTTATGCTGATAATTTTGATACTCCTCCTTCAATGTGGGTAAGTGCAGGTACAGAATGGGAATTAGGAGTACCACAAGGTACTAATATAAATACTGCTTATTCTGCTCCAAACGTTTGGATGACAAAACTAAATTCTAATTACTCTGATAATGGTAGTTCTGATTTATTAAGTCCATACATTGACTTTACAAATGCTACTGGTGCTACTCTTAAGTTTATGTATAATGTAAATATGATGTCTAGTGATGGAGTAACAATGTATTATTCTACCGACGGTGGAGCTACATGGATAACACTTGGATACGTAGGAGATCCTCTTGCTACAAATTGGTACACTAATCAAGGTGGAGGAAATCAATGGTGGGCCGGACAGTCAGGTGGCTGGACACAGGCAACATATGACTTGTCACAGTTTAATAATGCTACTACACCAATTCAATTTAAATTCCATTTCTTCTCTAATGCATCTAGTAATGCTGATGGTTTTGCTATAGATGACTTTAAAATTGAATTACCAGCTATTCCTTATGATGCAGGTGTTGTATCTATTGATGCTCCTGCCTCAGGAACTATTGTTGGGTCTATGGGTAATACTGTTACTGTTACTGTGAAAAACTTTGGTACTAATACTTTAGGTAATATTCCAATCCATTATACTATTAATGGTGCAGGTACTGTGAATGAAGCCGTTACAGTTACAGGTGGTTTACTTCCTGATAGTACTACTTCTTTCACTTTCACTACTACATTCCAAGGGCCTACTAGCGATTATAACATATGTGCATTTACTACTCAAGCAGGAGATGTTTATACGTCTAATGATAGTGCTTGTACTAGTTTATTAGCTACAACTCCTCCTTATGATGCAGAAGCAGCCTTTATAAGTGTCAGTCCTTCATGGAATGATACTACTAAGATGACTTACAATACTGTTGTTACTTTAAGAATAAAGAATAATGGATCTACAGCTTTTAGTAATGTCCCTGTTCAATTCTTGGTGGGTACAACACCTATTGCTAGTGAAACTTTTACAGGAACTATCAATCCTGGAGACTCTGCAGATTATACATTCACTACAACATATCACAGCCCTAACGGAAATTATCTATTATGTGGTAAAACTATTTTGGCAAATGATGCTAATAATAGTAATGACCAGACATGTAAAGCTTTGTTAGGAATTAATGATGTAGGAATTGATAAAGCTAATGGAGATATCTTTAGCGTTGAACAGAATCAACCTAATCCTGCATTTGGTGATGTTAGAATCGATTACTTTGTGCCAAAAGCTGGCAAAGTACGTTTCGAGTTACTTAATGTTTTGGGTCAGACGATTAAAATTGAAGAATATAACGTGAGTGCTGGAAATCAAATGATACAACTAGATGCTAATAAACTTGCCGAAGGTGTTTATTATTATACAGTTGAATTTGACGACCATCGTATTACTCATAAAATGGTTGTGAATCAATAATAATCTTTAATTAGATATACAGAAAAGCCCCAGTCGATTATCTATCGGCTGGGGCTTTTATTATTGTAAATTCTCTACTTATTCAGATTACTTACAAATAATAATGCACTTTAATATTCATCAATATTCATTTCTTTACCATCAATCATATTTAGATAATTTGTATATCTGCTTTCAGCTATTTCACCATTAGTGACTGCATGTTTAACTGCACATCCAGGCTCATGAATATGAGTGCAGTTGTTAAATTTACATTTATTGATATACTTTCTCATATCAGGAAAATAATGACTTAAGTCGGCTTTATTGAAATCAAAAAGCCCAAATTCTTTAATCCCCGGACTATCAATTATATGTGCTCCAAACTCTAGCTTATGCATCTTTGCATAAGTAGTGGTGTGCTTGCCTTTTTTATGCATATTGGAAATTTCCCCAATTCTTATGTTTTTACTATTGTCAAGAGCATTTATTAAAGCTGACTTACCTACACCTGAATGCCCACTTATAAGACTAAGTTTAGATGTCATTATAAACTTGAGGTTTTCAATATTGGTTTTCTTAATTGCTGATACTTCAATACATTTATAACCAATGTTTTCATATAATTGGCGTAATATTTTAAGCTGTTTTTTTTCTTTGTCGTTATAAATATCTATTTTGTTAAAAACAAGAACTACGGGGATATGATAAGCTTCACAACTCACAAGAAATCTATCAATAAATCCTGTACTGGTTCTGGGTTGACTAATAGTAATAACTACTATTGCTTGGTCAATATTTGAGGCAATAATATGAGATTGTTTGGATAAATTGACAGAGCGTCTTACAATATAGTTATTGCGCTCTTTAATTTCTGTAATAAATGCATTGTTACTTTTTTCATCCCAATCAAAAACCACCCAATCTCCTACAGCAATGGGATTTGTTGATTTAATACCCTTAATTTTGAATTTACCTCTGAGTTTAGCAGAGTAACTTTTCCCATCTTCAGCTTCTATTTCATACCAACTTCCTGTGGATTGTGTAATGCGTCCTGTCAATTTTATAGAAAATTATAATGTTTCTTTACTTTCTTTTTAATTATCCATACACAGTCCAATCCTTTATTGAAAGTAACAAAATCTCCAGCATGGATGTGCACATTCTCATCTTTTGTTTTGACAATAATTTCACCTTCAATAATATAACACTGCTCTGTTATATCGTATGACCAATCAAATTTTGAAATATCTTTTGTCCATATTGGCCAGTTGAAAACACCTTTTTCTTCTAATTCTTTCTGTGAGAAATTTTCAATGCTAATATTTTTCATTATATAAGTATTGGTTTATGTTGCAAATATAATATATCTAATGGAAAAAGAATATTTAATTGAAATCAATGTTGGTTTAATCGTATATCCTTTACCATTAACTGTAAACTCTTATGTTCCCTCCATACATTTTCATTAATGGAATAGCATATCTCAAAGGGAATTTTACTTCTAATAATTTCCATTTTGTCAGCCATACCAAAGGCAATTGCATTAAAAGATATATTTCTGTTCTCAGGATAGCAAACTTGTAATTTAAGGTGATTACTTCCTACAACCTTTGCATAACCAGTGTCCATCATTCCGTCAGAGGCAAATACTGGTGACATATTTCCTGGTCCAAAAGGAGCAAATTGTTTTAATACATTATAAAAACCTTCAGTTATATGTTCTATATTTAGGTAAGAGTCAATAGAAATCTCAGGAATTAATAGGTCATCAGTAATATTTGAAGAAACGAATTCTTCAAAACAATGAACAAACTTATCAATATTTTCTTTTTTTAAGGAAAGACCTGCAGCATATTTATGTCCGCCAAAGCTTTCTAATAAATGGCTACAATGGTCAATAGCTTGGTAAAGGTCAAAACCTTTTACAGATCTGGCAGAGCCGGTATATATGCCATCTACTAATGTTAAAACAATTGTTGGTCTATAATAAACTTCGGAGATTCTGCTAGCCACAATTCCTAAAATTCCTTTGTGCCAACCTTCATGATATACAACTGTGCTTTTTGAATTCTGTAGAAAATTACTGTTATTAATTATTTCAATGGCTTCGGCTGTGGTATCTGTATCAAGAGACCGTCTCTCTGTATTATGCTCATCTATGCCGCTAGCAATTTCTTTGGCTTGCTCAATTTTTTTACAGTTGAGAAGCTCTACAGATTTTTTCCCACTGTCCATTCTGCCGGCAGCGTTTATTCTTGGAGCAATAGTGAATACTAAATCACTAATGCTAAGCGATTTTTCATAAACTAAATTGCTATTGTCTTTAATCTTACGCTTATTTATGTTACTGTATTCTAGAATACATTCAATTCCCGGTCGTGGGTTTTCATTTATACTTTTGAGACCATAATATGCCAATATTCTATTCTCACCATATATTTTTACCATATCAGCAGCAATACTAATAGCCAATAAATCCAAATAAGGTGTCAATCGTGAAAAATTAATATTGTTGGATTGACAGTAGGCTTGCATAAACTTAAATCCAACTCCACAACCGGATAACTCTTTAAATGGATATTGACATTTTTCTTGTTTGGGGTCTAAAACTGCATATGCTGCTGGTAATTTATCACCAGGTAAGTGATGATCGCAAATGATAAAGTCTATGTCTCTTTCGTTAGCATAACGCATCTGCTCAATGGCTTTTATGCCACAATCCAAAGCTATTACTAATGATTTATTATTAGCCTTGGCATAGTCTATTCCCTTATATGATATTCCATATCCCTCAGCATATCGATCAGGAATATAATAGTCAAGGTTTGGATAGAATTCTTTTAGAAATGAATATACCAGTGCTACAGAAGTAGTGCCATCAACATCATAATCGCCATAAATGAGTATATTTTCATTATCCGTAATAGCCTTATTTAGTCTGTCAACAGCTTTATTCATATTCAACATTAGAAATGGGTCGTGCAAATCTTCTAATGTTGGCCTGAAAAACTTTTTTGCTTCTTCATAGGTAGTAATGCCTCTATGAAAAAGTAGTTTTGCTAAAACACTATTGATATTCAACGATTTGGATAAATCGTTTATGATTTCTTTATTCCCTTCTTCTTTTAATGTCCAGCGCTTTTCCATAGCTTGCAAAGGTAATGATATTATGATTTGATATTGGTGTTGCTATAAAATAATTTGACAATAAGATAATCAGTTTATTAGCAATGCTCAAATTGGTTTTTATATATTATTTTAATAAAAATAAATTTATATGAGAGATAAATTCATTTATTTTTGACTTCGAATAGAAATATTGTTAAGTCAACTTTTGTTAGATTTATATTTTATATAAATAGGATAAACATTAATAAAATTTGGTTCTAGTATTAAGTAAATATGTTTTTAATAAAAAAAAGTACGCATGCGTACGATATTTTTTATATATTTACATACTTTTTAAATAAGTAGATGATATTCTTGAAATATTATTCTTGTTTAAAATATAAATTATTGATATTCTATTATTTAATTATTATTGTTTACCAAAATCTATAACACATGATTTCATCATTAGTTTTTTTATTGGCATTAGCGGTAACAATTTTCTTGTTCTATCGCAGTATAAAACGCATTCGTTTCCATATCAATCTTGGCAAAGAACTAGATATTAAAGATCAGAAAGATGCTCGCTGGAAGAAAATGTTTCTGGTAGCTATAGGACAATCTAAGATGACCAAGAAACCCATTGCCGGTGTTTTGCATATTATGGTTTATGTTGGTTTCTTGATAGTTAATATAGAAATGCTTGAAATACTTATTGATGGTATTTTCGGTACACATAGATTTTTCCATTCAGTGCCATACTATAATGTGCTAGTTTCCATGATTGAAGTTTTTGCTGTTTTAGTGATAATAGCCTGTGTTACATTCCTTATAAGAAGAAATATTATTAAGGTAAAACGCTTTCGTAATCCTGAAATGAAGTCATGGCCACGCCTTGATGCTAATATTATCCTTATCACAGAAGTATTATTAATGTTTGCTTTATTAAGTATGAATGCAACTGATAGGATTTTACAGATTAGAGAATATGGTCATTTTGTTGATACCGGTGCTTTTCTAATTAGTGGTATGTTAATTCCACTTTTCCAAAATCTTTCTGACACTAGTCTTTTATTTATAGAGCGTTTTGGTTGGTGGTTTCATATATTAGGTGTATTTGCTTTTCTAAATTATATTCCATATTCAAAGCATTTTCATGTTTTCTTGGCGTTTCCAAATGTTTTCTATTCAAAAATGAATCCACGCACTTATCTTAATAATATGGATTCAGTTACCAAGGAGGTAAAAATAGCAATGGGATTGGCAGATGATGAAGGTTCTGAAGAGGAGATTGCTACTTTTGGGGCTAAAGACGTAAGGGATTTGACATGGGTAAATCTGATGAATTCATATTCTTGTACAGAATGTGGACGATGTACCGCTGTTTGTCCCGCAAATATAACCGGCAAACTATTATCTCCCCGAAAAATAATGATGGATACTCGTGATAGATTAGAGATTGTTGGCAATACAATTATGAAAGAGGGTTCTGAAGCAGAGATACAAGGAAGTTTATTGTATGATTATATTTCAGAGGAAGAGTTATGGGCTTGTACTACTTGTAATGCATGCACCGATGCATGTCCTGTAGAAATTGATCAGCCTGCTATAATTACAGAGATGCGTCGATTCTTATATATGGAGCAATCTGCTGTACCTGCACCTCTTGCTGCTGCTAACACAAATATAGAGAATAATGGTGCTCCTTGGCAATTTCCTGCTGATGATAGAGCAAATTGGGCTGAGGATGTAGAATTGAATGGGGAGAAAATAGTAATACCTCAAATGGCGGATTTGGTTGCTCAAGGTAAAAAGCCCGAGTATCTTTTCTGGGTTGGTTCTGCAGGTAGTTTTGATCGTAGAGCAAAGAAAATAACTTCCGATTTCGCTAAAATTCTTCATCATTTGAAAATTGACTATGCTATTTTAGGAGTGGAAGAAAGTGACTCTGGTGATGTTGCTAAGCGCTCCGGTAATGAGTTTACTTATCAAATGCAAGCAATGATGAATATTGAAGTATTGAATTCTTATGAAGTTAAGAAAATTATTACTTGCGATCCTCACGATTTTAATATTCTTAAAAATGAGTATCCAGAATTGGGTGGAAATTATGATGTTGAACATCATACACAGTTTATCAATAGAATGATTGAAGAGGGTAAACTAAGCTTAAACGAATCTTTAAAAGGTAAGAAAGTAACTTATCACGACCCTTGCTATTTAGGAAGAGGTAATGGGGAGTATGATGCCCCACGTAATGTACTTGGTAAATTGGGTGTTCAAATCAATGAGATGCCACGCAATAGAAATAATGCATTATGCTGTGGTGCTGGTGGTGGACAAATGTTTAAAGAAGCTGAAAAAGGGGATAAGGAAATATTTGTTGAGAGAACAGATGAAGCATTGAAAACTAATGCTGAAATAATTTGTACTGCTTGCCCTTATTGTATGACAATGCTAACTGATGGTGTAAAATATGAAAATAAAGAGGAGCAGGTTAAGAATTATGATTTAGCAGAATTGGTAGCAATGTCATTATAATACTACATTTATAAATAATAAAAGAGGCCTTTCAATTTGAAAAGCCTCTTTCTATTTAGGGTAGAAGATGGGATTTGAACCCACGACCCCTGGAACCACAATCCAGTGCTCTAACCAACTGAGCTACATCTACCGTTTTGAGGCTGCAAATATAATTCTATTTTTTTATTTATTAGTACTATTTTTTTAATTTTATTACTTGTTGATTGTCTTGTGTCTATGTTGTTTTTATATCCAAATAATATTAATTTTATTATAAGAATAATATATTATTAAGAATTATTAACCCAATATTTAATTAATAAATAGCGTAGGAATGTATTGTTTGTTTAAATTTTAATATACAGTTAAAAATTATAAAATGAAATTAACAGTAAACAAAATTAAGAGATTGTTGAATCTCTATCCTCCTTATTTGGGTGCAGGAATAAAGGTTGAGTTTGTTAGGGATGATTGGAAAGAGATGCATGTTTCGATGAAATTAAAGTGGTATAATCGTAATATTGTTGGAACGCATTTTGGAGGCAGCCTTTACTCTATGATTGATCCGCATCTTATGCTAATGTTAATGAATTTATTAGGAGATGATTATATAATCTGGGATAAAAGTGCGGAAATAGAGTTTATTAAAGCTACTAAGAATAAGGTTATCTCAAAAATGAGAATTACCGATGATGATATTAGGGAGATTAAAATAAATGTTGAAAAAAATAAAAAATATCTGGCTGATTTTATTGTAGAAATAAAGGATGAGGAAGGCAGTTTAATTGCTAAAGCCAAAAAGATAATTTATGTGCGGAAAAAGAAAAATAGATAAGGAACAAACCAATTATTCTACGATAGTAATACGTGGCTGTATGATTATATAATTGCGTTCTTTTAAGGTTTTATGCATAATGATAGTTATACTTATTAATGCAAAATCACTAAATTCTATTAATTTATCATAAATAAGCATCTGGTCAGACCCAATGGTACATATTGCCTCGGGTTGCGGGTTACCTTACCGTGCTTTTTTTGTAATCCAATATTATTTGTTGACCCTGTGGGATATTATATTTTGAATATATTGATGAAATTGGTAATGTAATTGCATATAATGATGTCTATGTCTATAAAAATAGAACAACTAAAACTGACATTGATAATTAGCGAAAAGAGAATCTTAAAAAGCGTATTTAAATAATTGTATTTTTAATAGGATATTATTTGAATTAATATATTTTATAAATTAGCAACTTGCAGAACTCATAAAATTTGTTACAGAATAATTACTTGGATGTTTATTGGAGTTAATGCGCAGACAAATTATTATACCAATGAAAATAGAAACGAA
The DNA here is from genome assembly GCA_027064095.1 of Bacteroidales bacterium. Taxonomy (GTDB): domain Bacteria; phylum Bacteroidota; class Bacteroidia; order Bacteroidales; family UBA1556; genus UBA6267. The sequence goes on from JAMOQI010000057.1 coordinate 80,661, forward strand.
ACAATGAATATTTTGTTAATAAATTTTTAAACCAAAATAAATATGAATATTATAAAAAAAACAATAGTAATTTTATTAACTTTATTTTTAGTTTTAATGGTTGTTTTATTGATAAACGACAGTATAAAAAAAGTGGAGAAAAAAGGTGTTAATAATAATGAAAACATTAGCATAATAAATAATGAGATTACTTATGATGAAGATTTGGAACTTCGTTTGAAAAATATCGGAGCAACAATAGAGATTAATGAAACAGGGCTGAAAGAATTAGTATTTAATTCATTGCCTATAAGACCGATTAAAAATTTATCAGTAGAGGATAGAGAATATTTTAGAAATGTTGTTTTGAAAGTTGCAGGCACTAACCCTAAGATAATAACGAAGAAATTTCCGGGAATTAATAATGAAGATTTTGAAAACACAGGAAAACTTGAAAGTAGTATTGATTTCCAAATTTTATTAAACAATATATTGATTAGAAAAGGTTTAGAACCACAAAACGGAGAACATTTAGATCAAATTATTGGCGAATTAAGAAAAGAGAACAACGAATAAGTTTTCTTTGTTTAAAACTTTGCCATAGAATGATCAAAGTACGAATATATAATAATGCACATAACATATTAGACAATAAGTTATTAAATTGAAATTTATGAATATATACAAGCAATATAGTAACTTGATAAGTTGAAATGATAAAACACCCAACGCCTTATATTTAAGCTGCCAGACCGCACAATAACTATATTAGATTTAAAAAAAAGCAATATATTAGAAAAAAAGAAAAAGCATTTTTATATCTTTTAATTTTTGAACTATAATTCTGTCTATCTAATATTTATCCGACATATAAATGACAGTAAACGAATGCTAAACGCAAGCAATTGTTTATTAACCGAGTCCTGATTATCTACCAATATACTTTTGCATCGTCAATTCATCCAAAATGTGGTGAATAAATATAAAATCAATTATTAATCTTTAAATATTTATATTATGAAAAGTTTACGCAACTCTGTTAATTTAATCGGACGCCTAGGACAAGATCCTGAAATTACTATCTTCGAAAGTGGAACTAAAAAAGCAATGTTTACACTGGCAACTACAGATTCTTACAAAAATAAAGCCGGTGAAAAAGTAGAAGACACTCAATGGCATCGTATTGTAGCCTTTGGTCCTCAAGCAGATATAATTGAGAAATATCTTAAAAAAGGTAAAGAAATATTTCTTGAAGGAAAACTTACTTACAACAAATGGGAAACTAAAAATGGTGAAAAAAGAATGACTACCGAAATTGTTTTAAATGATTTTCTTTTTATTGGAAAGAAAGACAACTAAGATTTTTATTCTTTATATATAGAAAATTCAAAAAGAATATAATTTTAAACTAATTGCAAAAAAAAGCCGATTTAGAATTTTCTAAATCGGCTTTTAAATTTATTTATAAACTAACTATTTTACTATTAACTTCTTAGTAAATCTAGTTGCTGTTTTTGTATTTATAAATTGAATATAGTACATTCCCGAATTAAGAGTTTTAATATTTATGGTATTATTAGAACCGCTAAGTTCTTTTTGCATTACTATTCTACCACTAACATCAAATATACTCATATCAAATTCTGAATTATCAGTAGTAATATACAATACAGATGTTGCAGGGTTAGGATAAATATTTACAAAACTATTATTGTTATAAATATTACTTATAGCATCATGATAACAATCTTCACCTGGTGTACCATAAATAGAATCACCATTGAAAATAGTAACAAACTTTTCTGAAACGCTCCAGTTAGTGCCATCATTATTATCAACACTCTTATCACAGAATTCAATAGAAGGACCATCACCGTCAGCAGCTGTTGGCCAAGGGTTTGAGTCGTCATAATCAACGTAAGCTAAAGTATCACCAATAGTATTTTGTATTTCAATATCCTCACCGGAATTTTTCAATCCTCCACTTGTCCATTGATGTGTACCACTTATGCCAAATACTGAATTTACTAAAGCAGAATCTTTTGCTACCACTAGGTAATCACCGGCATTAAGCATTGTATTTGCAGGGAAAGTATAATTTACACCTTCAGTTATTATCATACCACCTAAATTAGCAGTTGAAGCTCCATTATTATATATTTCGAAATATTCTAATGAATCACTACTAGATAAATCATTATACATAATCTCTGTAAATAATAGGTCTGCTGTACTTCCATTAAATACTAGCTCAAAATTCTGAGGCATAGTCATAATATTAGCAGAAGTATCTTTAACATTTGCTATAGTAAGGGTATTGGATGTACCGTCAACAAGAGCAGTTGCCAATGTTAATGTAACCATATCTCCATTTGTATTTCTTACAGCAGTGGAGATAGTTCCAAGACCAGTATAGTTAGCAGTGTTTTCAGCAGAAACATCAACTGGTTCATTAAAGTAAACCTCTACTCCTGTAGCTGACAATAATTGTACATTATTTACAACTGGAGGAATAGTATCGCCTGTTGGAGGAGGTACAATATTACCACAACCTGTACCTGGATTAGCCCAAATACTATCACCAGCAGCATTAATACCTACAAAAGTAGTTGCGTAAGACCAGTTAGCACCATTATTATTATCCAAATTTGGATTACATAAAGTCAAACTTGGACCAGAACCATCTGGTTGAGAAGTCCAAGATCCACCATCATCATAATCTACTATATCCACTGTATCTCCTGAAGGCATTACTAAAATAATATCTTCACCACCATTACTCAATCCGCCTGAAATCCATTGATGTGCACTTACACCAAAGAAATTAAAGAATTTTACACTATCAACTGCCATCACAAAGTAAGAATTAGTATCTAGAATATAATTTGGTAGTGTATCATTAACTCCTTGTACAAAATAATATCCGGCCAAATTAACTGCCATAGTATCATTATTATATATTTCAATAAATTCAGTAGTATCTGAACCGCCTTCTGGTCCATTATACATTATCTCTGTTATCACTAAGTTTGGCACAACAACAGGAATAGTATAGCTAATATTGAAAGACTGTGGTGCATCCATAATATTGTTGGCTGCATCTTCTACATCTTCTATAGTGATAGAATATGATTGTCCAACTGTTAACGCATTTGTTAAAGTTAAAGTAGCTGTTGTATTGGCAGCATTAACACTTATTGCTGAAATGCTTCCTATGCCAGTGTAATGTAATATATCTGTTGCTGTTGTATTCATTGCTTCACTGTAATTAACTTCAACAGTAGTTGGAGAAGTAGCCGTTACAGAAGAAACTGTTGGTGCTACAATATCACCTGTTTTTGGAGTTAATCCGGCACGTATCATAGTTATAAAACCATCCACAATTTGGTCAATATCAGATTGAACATAAGAGCCATTATTTCCAATAGCTCCTAATCGTAATGAAGAAGTAACAATATTGCCATTATAAAGAGCAACTTTCTTGCCTGCAAATACATAATTAGATGGTCCCATTTCATAAAGAGGGGTAGAAGTAGCTGTAATATCTAAAGCGTCAGCATACCATACTGTGGAATATTTCCACTGTACAGTATCTAATGTCATATTAGAATTTATTGAAACAGCCATTGCTAATCCGGTAGAATTATCATCAGCATGTGATTGGGCAACATATTTATTAATTCCCATATTATCATAAACAAAATCACCAGAAGTAAAATTGCGAGGTGCACTTCCATAAATATCATATAAGAAATCCAGGCCGTCAACCCAAAGAGTTCCGTTAGAATCCAAATATTGAGTTAAATCGGCGTTAAACTTAATAGCTCCATCTCCTAAAGTAGCCGTATCGCTTACGTCCCAAAGGTTTGTGGTGCCATCATTTGCAGTTGACCAGATAACTAAATCGTAATTTTTCAAGGTGTCGTAAATTGGAGCATTTCCAGAACCAATATTTATAGATGTAACATTAACTCCAGCATGTACCAATGCAGTATCTATACGGAAAGATTCATCAACGGAGCCATTATTATCGTCATCAACCACTAATACATTGTAGGGTATTGGTGCCACATAAGTATCATAAATATGAATATTATCAATAGCCATATCACTAGCCCAGCCGGATCCTTTAACTCCTACAAATTGAATTTCCATATATGTAGAATTAGTGTATGAACTTAAATCGATTGAATCGGTATGCCAGTCTCCTGATTGAGCTCCAGATTTAAACCAAACTTTATAAGTTGTGGTAGTACCATCGTATATATTTACATATAGATCTCCCATATTAGAGCCTATCATATTGTAGTCGAATTTTAAATATGGAGAAGTCAAAGAGTTAATATTAAATGGCATTGTTAATTTAGCTGAATCGTTAGACAATAATGGAGAACTTGTTTCAACATACATATACCAACTACCATCGCTGGCACCATTCAAAGGTCCAGTTCCACTTGAACCGGTTGTGCCAGTATAATTTGTCCAATCAGTTTGATCATCAAGAGATTGCACCCAACCACCAAGACCTGCCTCGAAAGACTCAGCATAAGGGAATGTATTAGTAGGATTTAGATGATCTATTACAGCACTTAAGGTATCATTATTATTATCAACATCTGTTGCCAGAATAGTATAGAAATCAAAATTATAAGTTCCAATTGTACTCATATTAGCTCCGGTAGTAAAAGTAATAGTATCAACAGCAAAAGATGCCAAAGGAGTGTTAACAGTCTGACTAATAGCTGTACCTCCATTAACTGTATAAGCAACAGAATAAGAATTCACTGTTGAAGATCCATAATTCTTAACAACAACACTTACAGTTTCATTATTTGATTTATTATATCCAGTTATAGGACTTATAACGCTGTATACACCTAGGTCTATAGTGCTAGGAACAGTTGAAGCTAAATCATAACCAAAGATTTTTTTTCCTTGAACTAATCCACCTAGGGTTACTGTACCTGTTACAATATTAGGGTGAATAAATAATCCTCCTGCACTAGCACCAGCTGGTAAAGGAATATCATTTGAAATATCATAGTTTAGGCCTGTATATTGCTCAGTAGCAACATTTACTTGGTAAATATTAACAAGGTTACTTCCACTTTGGTCAAATAGCCACAAATAAGGTCCGCCTGGAGAAATAGTGTCAAATGCAGAACCATAAGTACTGGTAATAGGAGCTCCAATAGCTGGAATAGTATCTAATACTGTACCATTTGTAGCACTTATTAACCAAATATCAGTAGACCAGTTACCACACCACAATCCATTATTTATTGGATCATAAGCTATATGACGAGCTTGAACACCAGAAGGAGCTGATAAAGTAGCAACTAAGGTTTTAGTCGTAAAATTCATTTTATAAATAGTATTTCCAGCAGCACCTCCATAAAAATAAGTACCATCATAAGCTAAATCTCTTAAGCCGGAAACTCCTGAAATAACGAATTTCTCAATAAAAGCACCGCTCATATTAAACTTATAAATAGTATCATTATTCCATACCGGACTATAAAAATAAGTACCGTCTGTTTCTATTCCGGCTAAGCCAACAGGAATAGAATCTATACTATGAGTAAATTGCAATGTCCAAGGGTAAGATTTTACACTACTCCCTTGACTTGGTAGTACGCCCGGCCCCATCTCAGTAGTATTCGAATATTGGGAATAGAAACTAGACTCGGGAGATAGATTTGATTGGGCTTTTAATACTCCATAGGTAAAAAACAGAGCAATAAAGCTTAAAAAAACAGTAACTGATTTCATAATTTATTGAAATTTAGTGAATAATATATGTAAATTAATAATGAACAAATATATTGTTTTTTATTATTCAATTGTGAATTATTATGGCGAATTTTAATGAAGTGCTTAAAACCCAACTTGTAGGAGCCTTTAAGTGAGTATTAAAAATAATTTACAATCTATTATTGTTAGTTGCTATATCATATAATCAAGCAAAGGTTTATAATCGCCTTCACTCAATTTATAATTTAGTCCACTTATATTATTATCAGACCATTGTCTAATAATTTTTTTACGATCTTTATCTTTAATATTAACATCAGTAAGACGAGTTGGAGCACCTAAGCTTTTAAAGAATTCTTCAAATTCTAAAGCTGTTTCATCCACATCTTGTGCCCCAAAAAGTACACTTCCAAGTTCACAAATTCTATCGGAAGCTTTGGACTTCATAATTCTCATCCAAGCTGGATAAGCAATAGAAAGACTTGCTCCATGAGCAATATCAAAAAGCAAAGATAATTCGTGGCCTATAGCATGAACTCCCCAATCTCCAGACTGTCTCCCATGCAAAGTAGTTCCATTAAGGGCCATGGTAGCAGCATACATAATCCTTGCACGCAATTCGTAATTGTCTAAATTTCGTAGCAGTTCAGGACCTACTTCCATTGCCTCTTCAATAATTGAATACACAAATCTATCCGCTAATGGAGAATCTCCCTTGCCAAAATATGCCTCTAATGCATGAGCTATCAAGTCTACAATACCATATACAGTATAATCTTTACTGACAGTAGTAGTAAGCTGAGGGTCGAGATATGATTCTTTAGGATATAAAAATGAGTGTCCATAGCCTATTTTTCTTTTTAATTTTTCGTTTTGTAAAACAGCAAAAGGATTCATCTCGGTACCAGTTGCTGCTAATGTCAATACAGCAAAAAGTGGAATTGCTTTACTAGGGTGTTCCTTGCCTATCATATAATCCCAAACACTACATTCTTCTGCTACTCCTATACTTACCATTTTAGCTGTATCAATAACACTTCCTCCTCCTACAGCAAGGATAACATCTACTTTATTTTCCCTGGCTATTTTTGTAGCAGCATCAGCATCTTCAACAAGTGGATTCGATTTTATTCCTTCATATTCAAAAATTGTAAAACCATCTAACATTGACATTAATTGATTATATAATCCTGATTCTTTGATAGATGACTTGCCATAAATCAATAATATTCTCTCTCCATATTGATTTATTGAAGATGGTAATAAGTCTAAGACCCCTTTGCCAAAATGTAGATTTACAGGATTATAAATTGTAAAATTTTCCATTTCTATACTTTTTTTGATAAATGTTCACTAATTATATCATCTATATTTTTAAGTTTAGTCAATTGCATTTTTATTCCTGCTTTGTAAAAATCCCGTGAAAAATGAGGCCCAAACTTTTTCCCAATTATAAAATCTATGCCATTTAACAACTGCACCAAATCATCATGGTTGTGGTCACTTTCATGCTCTCCGTGATTGTGACCTTTACCTGAATGATGATTTGTTTCATGTTCATTTTCAATGTAATCAATATTGATAATTTTATTGTTTTTTATTTCAATAATAGCAAACTCAGATGCTCTTCCACTACGTTCTGCTACGTTAATTCTATCGTTGGTTGGTATAGCAATTTTCATGATAAATATCTTTAATTTTATTTTTAATTTATTAAGCATCAAAATTAGCATAAAATTAAAAACCTAAAAATAAAATTGTATAGTTCGAAAAAGCTATTCAAAATTTAAAAAAACCTAGCATAAAAATCGACAAATTACATTTACTAATTTAATCTATAATAAAGTATTAAAACCTTTATAATAGTGTAACTTTGATGCGTAATATACGTATGAAAACTAATCTTTGGGGAAAGACTTGATGTATAGTAATTTTGCGAACAATATATAGGGTATGAGATTACTATTTAATTTTTTATTTAATAAGATTTTAAATCGGCTTATTATTAGTCTATTAGTTATACTTGTGCCCTTAATTTCCTTTAGTCAGATCGTGATTGATACTACACAATCAGCCCAATATCTTGTTAAAAATATTTTAGTTGGTTCTGGAGTTAGCGTTAGCAATATTACTTATATCGGTTCTGTAGTTTCATTGGGAAATTTCAGTAATGGAAATTCAACTAATATTGGAATGGACCAAGGTATTATACTATCGACAGGTGATGTTACTCATGTTGCAGGGCCTAATCTTTTACCAAATACTCAAACAAATACTTTAGGTGGTTCAGACCCAGATTTAGCTAGTCTTGTTACTAATCCTATTTATGATGCAGCGATTTTAGAATTTGATTTTGTACCAATGTCTGATACCATAAGGTTTCAATATGTATTTGGATCAGAAGAGTATTCAGAATGGGTTAATACAGGGTATAATGATGCTTTTGGTTTTTTTCTGTCAGGAGCAAATCCTTCTGGTGGTACTTATACCAATAAGAATCTGGCAATAGTACCCGGAACTACAAATACTATTGTTTCCATTAATACTATCAATAATGGTTCTGCCGGAATAGGCTCTCCAACTGGGCCTTGTACTAACTGTTCTTATTATATCGACAACTATCAAGGTACAACAATAGAATATGATGGTTTTACTACAGTTCTAACTACATGGATAGTAGTTACTCCTTGTACTAGTTATCATATTAAACTAGCAATTGGAGACGGAGGCGACCACTCTTATGATTCAGGTGTATTCCTAAAAAAGAACAGCTTTTCATCAAACATACTTAAGGTAAATACCAATTATACTATAACTGGGATAAATAATAAAGCAATAGAAGGCTGTAATAATGCCTTAGTTAGTTTCACACTTGACAATCCAAGTCCATATAATAGATGGATTCATTATACAATTGGTGGCTCTGCAATCGAAGGAACAGATTATCAGAATATACCTGATAGCGTTTTAATACCTACAGGAAATGACTCTGTTAGTTTTTACATAAATCCTAATTTGGATGGTATTACTGAAGGTGTAGAAGATGTTGAATTAATAGTTGAAACTTCATCATGTTCTGTAGATACAGTATTAATTCCTATTTATGATTATGATTCCGTAAAAGTGCAGATAAGTGGAAATTCAAATTTTTGTATTGGACAATCTAGCACTCTTAATACATCTATTACAAATGGATTTGGTCCTTTTAGTTATAGTTGGAATACAGGATCAACTACCGGTTCAATAACAGAAAGTCCTAATTCAAATACTATTTATTCTGTAACAGCAACAGACGTTTGTGGAGTCAATGATATCGATAGTATTGCAATAACAGTAAACCAACAACCAAATGTTACGGCTATATCGCAACCTAATTCAATATGTCAGGGGAATATCGCAACCTTGCAAGTTAGTGGGGCCAATACTTATTCTTGGTCGCCTGGTGGAAGCCTTTCTGCCAATAGTGGTGATTCTGTTACTGCTACTCCAAATAATACCACCACTTACACTGTAATAGGTACTGATGTAAATGGATGCAAGGATACAACGCAAACAACAATAACAGTAAAAAGTATACCTAATATTCAAACTTCCCCATCAGCAACATCGATTTGTATTGGAGATAGTATTATAATAAACGCTAATGGTGGAATAAGTTATCAATGGTCCCCTTCCAGTACTTTATCGAACAACAATACTTCTTCAGTAGATGCTTTTCCGACAGTAACAACAACATATACCGTTGTTGGAACCGCTGCAAATGGATGTCAAGACTCTGCAACAAGTATTATTGCTGTTAATAATTTACCTAATGTATTAATTAGTCCTTCCAATCCAAGTATATGTATTGGAACTTCAAAGAATCTTCATGTAGCTGGTGCTAATACATATTTGTGGTCACCTAATACTAGCTTATCCTCAAATACAGGGACAAATGTAATAGCAACACCAAATAGCACAACAACATATATTGTAGAAGGGACTGACAACCATAATTGTAAAAACTCCGATACAGTAGTTTTAACGGTGTATTCTAAACCAACAATAACAGTTGCCCCTATCAGTATAAATATATGTGAAGGTGCATCTACAGTAATAAATGCTTCAGGAGGAAACACATATTCATGGTCTCCCGGACAAGGGCTCTCTGCTACAACAGGAAGTAGTGTAACTGCTTCCCCTTCTGTAAATACAATTTATACTGTTACAGGAATGGATATTCATGGCTGTAGTGATACTGCTATTACTCATATCACTGTATCGCCAAACCCAATTATTACAGCATCAGATACTGTTATATGTTTTGGTGATAATACTACACTGAATGCCACTGCTAGTTTATCAGGAACAACATTTTTATGGAATACAGGAAGTACAAACAGTAGTATTAATGTAAGTCCTATAACTTCAACATTGTATCACGTAACAGCAACTGATAATAATGGTTGTGTAGGTGATGATTCATTAAATATAACTGTAAATCCATTGCCAGTATTATCTATTAGTCCTGCAAACTCAAGTATTTGCATCGGAAATAATATAACTGTAACAGCCTCTGGAGCAAATACATACTCTTGGGCTCCAACAACTAATAATTCCAACCCAAATAATTCCACCACAACACTTTCGCCAGTAGTAAATACAACATATACTGTTACTGGAGTTGATGGAAATGGATGTTCCACCACAACAACTACAAATATTACTATTAATCCACTTCCAAATATTACTATTAATCCAAATATTGATAGTATCTGTTGGGGAGGTAATACTTCATTAACAGCAAATGGTGGAAATACATATCATTGGTCACCGGCAGGGAGTTTATCAGCAGTGAATACAGCTACTGTTACTGCCAGTCCGACAATACCAACTAATTATATAGTTAGTGGTACAGATACCAATGGATGTACAAATACTGATACGGCTTTAGTATTTGTAAGTCCGGTAGTAAGTGTAACTGCTAGTCCGCCAAATATATGTCTCGGAGATTCAAGTAATTTAACAGTAACAAGCAATGTTGCTTCAACATATTCGTGGAATACGGGTCAAACATCTAGTAGTTTTTGGGTAAAACCTACTGATACTACAACATATACCGTTACTATAACAACATCAACAGGATGTCAACGCATTGAATCTGTCATAGTGAATGTTTATTTAAGGCCTAATGTTATTATAACTCCGGATAGCTCATCAATTTGTGCCGGAGAAACTACAAGTCTTACGGCTTCTGGAGCAGTGAACTATACATGGTTAACAAATCCAAATATTATTAGCACTATTGGTCCCGTTGCAAGTGTAAATCCAACAGCTAATGACAGTTTTATTGTTATAGGAGAAGATTTGTCTGGATGTAAAGATACTGCATACGCCAAGGTGACAGTATTCCCTGCTCTGAATATTAGTGTAACTCCTTCAAATATTACAACTTGTCAAGGCACACCAGTAAATTTAAAATCTTCAGGTGCTATTAGTTATGTATGGAATCATTCTAACAGTTTAAATATAAATACCGGAGACAGTGTAATGGCAACCCCAAATTCTACAACGACATACAAAGTTGTGGGCACTGATGCAAATGGCTGTAAAGATTCTGTTTATTCAACGGTTCATATTAACAGTAAACCTATAATATCAATAACACCGGATTCTAGTGATATTTGTATTGGAGAATCACAATCTCTTCACGCATCAGGAGCATTTATATACACATGGAGTCCATCTACAGGACTATCAAATACAACAGGACATACAACAACTGCCTCACCGGCAGTAACAACGACATATACTATAATCGGCACATCGCAAGTGGGAGGATGTAAAGACACTGCAACAGCCTTTGTTGGAGTACATTCTTATCCTACAATAACCCTAACTCCAGCCACCGTCCAAATCTGTCCCCAAGATTCAACAACACTAACGGCTGGAGGTGCCGATTTATATTCTTGGAGTCCTACGATAGGACTTTCAGATACATCAGGAGCAATAGTAAAAGCAAAGCCTGATTCAACTCAAATCTACACTGTAATTGGTTCAAATTTATATGGATGTACAGATACACTAAGTACTAATATCATTGTTAGTCCTATTCCTGTTATTAGTGGAAATAACTATATCTGTACTGGGAATTCAACAACTCTAAATGTTGTTAGTAATCTATCTAATACATCTTTTGTATGGGATAATGGAAGTACAAATAGTAGCATAACTGTTTCGCCAACTGTTACAACAACGTATACAGTTACCGCTACTGATAATGGAAGTACTTGCACTAACGACACATCCTTTGTTGTTAATGTAAATGCTATTCCTTCTTTATCTATTAGCCCTAATGACACAACAATATGCCAAGGTACAAGTGTAATACTTACAGCACAAGGTGCAGTTTCATATTCATGGAGCCCTGTGGCAAGTCTCAGTAGTTCTGTTAATCCTGTTGTTTCTGCTCACCCATCTACAAATACTATTTACCAGTTAATTGGAACCACAGTAAATGGATGTAAAGATACTGTTTACGCTGATGTAAAATTATTTGCAGCTGTAAATGTGAATGTAAGTCCGGTATCATCATATAGTTGTGGTGGGGGAAATCAATTACTAACAGCTACCGGTGCTGATACTTATGTTTGGACGCCTTCCAATGGTCTCTCTACAACAATAGGAGCATCAGTATTAGCTGGGCCAAGTTCCAATACTACTTATACTGTAATGGGTACTGATACAAATAGTTGTACCGACACAGCATTGGCACACGTATATATTTATGGTAATCCAAGCATTTCTCCATCAAATCCTAGTATTTGTCCAGAGGATAGTATTCTTTTAACCGCTAATACACAAAATAATCCATTATCTTATTTATGGAGTACCGGAGAAACAACCCCAAGCATTTATGCTTCACCTAGTACAACTTCTATAATTTCTGTTACGGTAACTTATCCTGACAGTTGTATTAAATCTGGGCAAACTACTGTTACTATTTATACTGACCCAAGTGTGTCTGTATCTACAACAACACCATATATTTGTATTGGTGATACAGCAAGTTTAAGTGCACAAAACTGTTCTTCATATTCATGGACAGGCTTAAACTTAATTAATTCTACCGGTAGCAATGTGAAGTCTATTCCTAACACAGATACTTCATATATTGTTAGGGGAGTAAGTGCACATTCTTGTGTTACTGTTGATACTGTTGATATTCACTTATACCCAAATACAAATGTTAGTATTATAGCATCTCAAAATAGTATATGTATTAGAGATACTGTGTTATTAATTGCTAATGGAGCGCAGAATTATTCCTGGAGTCCAAATCTATTTATTTCATCATTAACAGGAGACAGCATTAAAGTTTACCCACATAATAATACAAACTATATAGTAAATGGAGTTGATAGTAATGGCTGTATAGACTCAGATACAACATTAATTAGTGTTAATTCCGGACCTACTGTAACTATTTTACCGGATAGTCCTGTAGTTTGTCAAGGAGATACCATGGATCTAATAGCTTCCGGGGCTTTAACATACTCATGGTCACCATTAGTCGCTATTACCAATTCTAATAATGACACTGCCAATATTTTTCCTGTTTCAAACATAACATATTATGTAAGAGGTTATGATGCTGCTGGTTGTTATAACGATACATTTATATACGTAAATGTTAGAAGAAAACCTTTTATTGGAGTTTTACCTAATCTAGACTCAATTTGTGCTGGCGATTCAATAGAATTAATTGCTTATGGAGCATCAACATATAGCTGGTGTCCTGTCAGTAGTTTAAGTGATACAATTGGAACTAATGTTTTTGCAAAACCTAATACTACAACAACTTATCATGTTATCGGACGTAGTACTGATGGTTGTACTAAAGAAGCAAATGCTACAATAAATGTTTACCCTGTTCCTAATGTAAGTGCTACAGCAAATGCTTCAATATGTATCTATGATAGTATACAACTTGTTGCTACCGGTGCTGATTCGTATCAATGGTCACCATTGAATAATATTAACACAAATACTAATGGCGATACAGTTACTGTGTCACCATTAGTTTCTGCTATTTACAAAACTATTGGAACAACAATTCACGGCTGTAAGGACAGTGCTTATTCAAATATCACTGTTTATAATTTACCTAATGTACAAATAACACCTTCCAATCCTGCAATTTGTTATGGCGATTCAGCACACTTAACTGCCAGTGGTGCTATAATGTATTCCTGGTATCCCGGTGCTAGTGT
>JAMOQI010000058.1 GCA_027064095.1 Bacteroidales bacterium
GTTCCGAATGGTCATTTACCACTGCAGTTACACAATCTGCTACAACACAAACAGCTCCATGGAGTGATGATTTTTCTACACATAGTGGAGGCGCCGGTACAACCACAAACGGCTGGGTAACCAATCCTACTACAGGATTTGATTGGCAAGTTTCAACCGATGGAACTACACCTTCAGGCAGTACAGGGCCTTCTGCTGATAATACGGGTGATGATCATTTTATTTTCACCGAAGCAACCGGCAGCTCAGCCGGTGATGTGGCATATTTGTATTCTCCCAAGTTAGACCTTACGGCTCTAACATCCCCTGAATTATCTTTCTACTATCATATGTATGGTTCCGATATGGGCGACTTACATATTGATGTATATAATGGATCTTCATACACTAATGATGTTGCAGCCGCTATTTCAGGACAACAACAAACATCTCAAAGCGATTCGTGGTTAAAATATACGGTGAATTTATCATCATATTCAGGTACAATTCATATAAGATTTAGAGGTGTTAGAGGTAGTGGATATACGAGCGATATGTCCATTGATGATTTTAATATTCATGAAACTCCGGCATGTCCTGACCCATCAGCACAAACAGAAACAAATATTACTACTTCATCTGTTGATTTAGGTTGGACAGAAAACGGCACCGCCACTACCTGGAACATTGAATATGGTCCTGCCGGTTTTACACAAGGCGACGGTAGCAGTACAACGATAACAGGAACAACAACAAATCCTCATTCTTTAACCGGTTTGTCTGCCGCTACCGATTATGATTGGTATGTACAAGCCGATTGCGGTAGTGGTAGCACCAGCTCTTGGGTTGGACCGAGTAGTTTTACAACTGCAAAATATTCAACCGTTACTAATGGAAAAACAACTAAATGTTCACCTTTATGGGCCAGATCCGGTTCTACTGCAAGCTATTTCTATGATAAATATAGTTTTACGGTTCCCTCTTCCGGTAATTATGATATAACAGGTGATTGGAGACAGAGTGGCGGAAGTGATTTTGACGGTTATCTATATTTGTATGAAAACAGTTTTGACCCCGATAATCCAACTACTAACAGATTGGCATACGATGATGATTATGACGTTGGAGGAGGAGGTACATCCGGTTCCAAGATAGAAAACCAGAGTCTTTCCAGTGGTACTACATATATTGTTGTAGGAACAACTTATGGTGCAAATAATTTGGGTGGAGATATGGAATTTACAATAGAGGGTCCGGCTTCGGCGACGGCAAATGCTACAGCTGATTATAACGGGGTACCATCGGGTTATACACATAATCCGCCTTCAACAGATGGTACTACCCGCACTGCAACCTATTCTTGTGATGATGAAAACAGTGTGACTCATTATTATTATGACAATGGTACCTCTACTAATTATAGTGATGATGAATTACTCCTCTCCATCAATAAAAATGGTGAAGATATTGGAACTATTGGAGATGGAACATTCTCTTTAATCTTAGATGGAAATGCAGGAGTAAGCCATATTACCAATCCCCCGGCTGATTACGTATCCTCTTTTCATGGATGGTATGTTTTTAACAGATATTGGAAAGTTACACCAACATCTCAACCTTCATCAGGAGTTAATGTAATATTTTACTATGAAACAGCAGATTTTACTGCATTACAAGATGCTCTAACTGATGCTGGATATTCAGCTCCAAGCAATCATACGGATATGTACACATTCAAAATTAATAATGTTACAAGTACTTATGATCCAAATCCTGCAAATGGCCATGATGGAGTCCCATTGGCATCTTCAAATGGTACTGACGGTTGTTGGATATTCAGTAACGATACAAGAGCATCAACCAGTAAATGGGAATATTCCAACTTGGGTGACGATATTCACTCTATGGAGACTGTTGTGACTCATTTCAGTGGTGGTGGTGGTGGTTCCGGTGATACTGGCGACGATGGTAGTGGCAGCCCATTACCTATGGAACTAATAAGTATTAGCGGTAAAAACTTATTAAATTATAATTTAATTAATTGGACAACTGCTTCTGAAACTAATACCATGCAATTTATTTTAGAGAGATCTGTTAATTTGAAAAATGATGTAAAAGTTATTGGCAAAGTAACCGCAGCAGGTAATTCTAATACATTGCTTAATTATGAAATAAAGGATATGAATCCTATTCCAAAGGCTTATTATCGTATTAGATCCATTGATTTTGATGGAAAACAACAAATATCACAATGGATATATTTAGATAGAAATAGTGATAAACTAGAAATAGTAAATCTTTATCCTAACCCTGCAGTAAATACTATTAACATAGAATTGATGAGCCCTTCAATAGATAATGGTAAAATTGAGATTAGGGATATAGTTGGCAGAGTGCTATACGATCAAGAAGTAAGTTTTTATAGTGGTAGTCAGACACTTGAATTAGATATTTCACAATTTGATAAAGGCACATATTATTTTATTGTTGAGAATGACGGCGTCAGAATAACACGATTGTTTGTAAGGCAATAGACTATAAAATAAAAGGGTGAATCGCTTAAGTGATTCACCCTTTTTCTTTTACAAATTAAATATTCCCGAGATTATAAACTCATATAAGTTTTTAAAGTTTAAATATTTTATAAAATTCATCATCAACTTTTGTCTCCACAATTCCTTCTGCAGTTAAAATATCAAAATAAGATTTTACTTTACTAACTAATTCATCACCTTCAACATAATTGAAATTAACGCGAGAAAGAAACTTCTCTACTCTATCAACAGGTTGACGCATCATATCATATGATAATTTTGCTGAAAGAAACCGATTTTCATTTACCCAGTCAATAGCATTTCTAAGTTCTTCTAAAACTATTTCCGATAGTTCCGGATTGTTCCTTACAAACTCACCTTTAAAGACTATTCCTGCATTTGGAAATGAACCAAATCCCGGATTTATCTCATTCCATAATTTATTATAAGAAATCTCAGAAATAGGCTCTTTTCTATCTTCCATTATTTTTACTGCATAACTAGCTTCTGGTTCGCGAAGAATAACAGTATCAGCTTTTCCGGTAACAAAATCTGAGTATATCTTCTCTGGTCGTCCAAAAGGTTTTCCATACGTAAAATGATAATCTTCTACATTTTCACCACTTGCTTTTAAGAGGTATTTTGTGATTTTAGCAGGAGGAGCTTCCTCAAATAATGGAGTGGCAATATCATGTCCTTTTACATCTTTAAATTGTTCGGCTTTATAACCTCTGGCAAGCATAACAAAATTGTCCCAAACAAAAATTGCAGGAATCTTGACATCACTTTGTTGAAGTTTTGCTGATGTAATTAAAGCAGAGAAACTAATATCTGCTTTTCCATTTATTATCCACCCTAGATGCTTCTCTGTTTCTTCCCAGACTTTAAGCTCTTTAATATTAACAGATTTACGTATTTTCTCAGATTGAAGCAATCTCATAATAATAGGATATGCTACAGGAGTAGCAGATTGAATTACAACATCAGGTTTCTCAATATTCTCTTCACCTTCTAATTTCTCACTAACTTTTTTATGAAAATAAACCCAAATCTGAAATGGTCCTTTCTCTTCTGATACATAATCAAAGCCCATTTCTGAAAGCATATTTATAAGAGGAATAGGGTTAAATTTCTGAATTAAAATAAAACCATCATCTTCAGCGGTATCATAAGCTTTCTTTAGAATAATATCGAAAGGATCGCTTTGCATAGATCTGACATCTAAAATCTCAAATTGCTCTTTTCTTTCTTCCCAATTTTGTACTTTAACTTCTTCTTTATCATTATAAATTGACAAACGATACTCTCTTCCTTTTTCAATATTAAACTTAAGGCCTAAACCTTGTGCCACTTTAGCAATAATACCAGGTTCTTCCACAGATAAAATAACAATATTCTCTCCTTTAACCAAATTAGATACACGTTCTATCAAATCATCACGGCTACTATCATTTAAAATATATCGTTCAGATGATTCTTTCCAATTAATTTCTTCTCCTTCCGGTAATACATCATCTATTTTGGTATTAATACACTCAGGCATTACTTTAATCAGTTCTTCTTCTAATCCTAAATATGCATTCATACTATGAAGTATTTCGCAAACTGAAACACCAGTAATTTTTGCAGCATCTTTAAATGTTGCAAAACGAGCCAGAGTTTTATATAAAACAGGATTCTGCATCTTTCTAAATTTAGGAGAAATAGATATTAGAACATCTTTCAATTCCTCGTGTTTATCAAGAACTTCCTTAATATTACTACTTGCTAAGATTGGCTGCCCTATGCTTTTCTTTTTACCAAAAACATCTTCCACAATAGATGCTGTGTCAATTTTAATATTTGACTCTTCATTCTCAGTTTCATTTGGTGAAGAATGAATAATAGCACCAACAGGACATACTTCTAATGCACTTTCGCATTCATCAGCCTCAGCTTCAGTCTTAGGTTGTAATTTCACAAAAGCTTTATCAGAATCATTCATTGCAAAATGTTTCTCACTTACCTCAACACATGCTCTGCAGTTGATGCATTCATCTGTTACTTTATATTTTGTTATCATAATTATATAGTTTTATAAATCATTAAATATCAGTATTTAACTCCACGATAAGTCTTCCACCACACCCATGTACCAGAAATAAGAATAAATAAAATTCCAAATCCGGATAGTGGAATAATAAGAACATAAAAACTTCCAAGTAGAAATTCAAATATTCTACCCGTATGCACT
The DNA here is from genome assembly GCA_027064095.1 of Bacteroidales bacterium. GTDB lineage: Bacteria > Bacteroidota > Bacteroidia > Bacteroidales > UBA1556 > UBA6267. Next base: position 4,747 of record JAMOQI010000058.1, read on the forward strand.
TCTAATCCTAAATTCCATAACGACATACGATATGTATTTGCTATTTTTGCCGGCATAAATATGGATTCTCCCCCATTGATATTAAAAGCCCCTTTATCGTAATCAAAGACTATCTCATTATCTTTAAAATCTGTAGTATAGCCAGTAACCAAATAATCTCCAATAGGAGGACCCATTTTCTCGGGTTTTTTCCAAGGCTCTTTTTTAATATAATCTATAACAGTATTTTTGGAAGGATTCCATTCAAATAAACCTTCAAAAGAACCAACCAAATAAGTATCTGATGACTGTTTCCTAAAAACATTTACTCCCATTATAGAAGCTGGAGGTTGAAATTTAAATCTCTTTAATGAATCATTAAAATTAGTATCAGAATAATAAAATCCATCTAAAGTAGATACCAAAAAGCGTTCTTTTTGTTCATCATAAAGTATTCTTCGCAATTTATCAAACCAAGGATTTGGAGTATCTAATTCACTCCCCGGGAACTTAGAAACTTTGGCATTAGCCACGGTAATAATAAGAGGAGGTCGCAAAAACATACCTGTTGCAGTAGTAATTATAAGGAGGATTACGGTTGTCCAGCCAATTTTATTATGCCATTTTAGATTCCAAATATTAACAGCTTTAGTTTTAGCAAAAGGCTTCTTATTAATTGCTTTTTTAATAATTCTTTTCTTATTAATAAAAATAACAACTCCTGTAATAGTAAGAAAAATAAATATTAGACCAACAATATCCACAATAAACTTCCCTATACTTCCATAAATTTCTCCACTATGAATTACCCATAGGGTTTTAAATAGTCCAATCTTATTATCATAATTCTCTGGCGCAGGAAGTTCCATAACTTTAAAATCTGCTAAATTTTTATTAGCAATAATAAGGTGAGACCTACTAAGAATATATATTTTATTATCTTTTTGAATAAGATCCACAATACGTTTTTCTGAAGTCGGTATTAAAACCTTATTCCATTTACTCTCTTTATAATTATACTCATATAATCCGAAAAAAGTAGCAGCAATAAGTTTTTGTTCGCTAGTCAATAATAATGTGCTTATTTTTTTATTGTCGATACCTTGTGGAAAACCATTATTAAAATCAGTAAAACCAATAAAATTGGAATCAGTGAGCCAAACCCCCATATTACCATATATAAGAATTGAATCAGAACTAAGCTTTAAAGTGGATTTTACTGCTGCATTATTCCAATTTTTAATACTATACTCATTTGGCAAATAATTTCTACTGATATCAAAATTAGACAAGGCCTTTCTGTGATTTAATAAAATACCAGAAATAGAAAATAGTATAATAATAAACGCCAGTATTATACTTAACCATTTATGATATTTCTTTAAAAATTCCATTATATTATAATATTTAAAATACGATGCAAATGTAGTATTAAAAAATTATAATAGAATAACAACATCTAGGTATTTTAAGTTTTTCTATTAAATAAATCACTAATTTATTCGAAGTTAAAACAAAAATATTATCTTTGTCGCATATTACTACACAGGTATGGTATTTTATTATTTGTTATGAAACGAGCACGACAAAAATACTTATTAATCCTCCTCTCTATTGGCAGGCAGATAAATAAATAATTATTTTTTTCATGCGAACATATGGCGTTAAATCTATAAACATATGAAACTTTCAAAAACTTCAGAATATGCATTAAGGGTACTGGCATATATGATTAACTCTGATATGCAAGTATTCAAAGCAAAGGATTTGGTTGAGACATTAAATGTTCCAAATAAATACTTGAGAAGATTAATGACAGATATGTCGAAATATGGTTTTATAAAGAGTTTACAAGGTAGAGAAGGTGGTTATGTTTTTGCCAAAAATGCTGACAAAATATTTCTAATTGAGGTTATAGATGCGGTGGAAGGTATTGATAAATACCAAGGTTGTATAATGGGACATCAAAGTTGTAGTGAAGAAAACCCATGTAGTCTTCATAAGTCATACGCTCCTATAAGAGATTTAGAAATGGAATATTTTAGAAAAACAAGCATCAAGGAATTGAAAGATAAAAACATTCATAAATTTTAATTATTCATCAATAAGGAACTAATAAAAATTTTTTATATCTTTATCATCTACTTAAAGATAGTGTTTAAACAATTATTTTTTTAACTAAATATTAAATTATGAAACAAACATTACTAGACAAATTTATGAGCAAAAAAGGACTCTATACGAGTTTTTGGTTCATAGCTATTATTATGGTAGCGGCTTTGATTTATTTCACAGCCAATCTACAAAAGGAAGTTCCACCTATTGCAAAAGAAGTAAAATCACAATCAGGAGAAGTGCTTTACACTTACGATGACGTAGTAGAAGGTAAGGGATACTTCCAAGAGTTTGACCTTATGGATTGGGGAACATTGTTAGGAATGGGTGCCTATATGGGTCCAGATTTCTCCACTGATTTTTTCCATCACCGTGCAGAATTTCTTTACGATTACTATGCTAAAGAAATGTTTGGCAAGCCAAATAAAGACTTGACAAATATTGAAAGAGGAGCTGTAAAAGAAAGAGTAAAGAAAGATTTTCATGAACAAACAAAGCTTTTAGAAGCAGGTGTAACTTATACCGATGCTTCTGCTTTAGCTTATCATGCAAACGTAAAAGCACTAACAAAATTACTAGTAGAAGGAGATCCCGAAAGAGCATTTCCAGGAGGTGTCATTCATGAAAATGAAGCAATAAAAATTGCTGCATTTGTAGATTGGTCACAAATGGTAGCTTCTTCTATTCGTCCTGGTACTGAAGGTAAAGTTGGAGAAGAGCGTACATGGTCAAATAACTGGCCTAAAGAACCATTAGTTGATCAAGATACATCATATAATAATCATATAGTATCACTATGGGAATTCTTACTATTATGGGCTTTAACTATTCTTGTCATATTTCTTAGCTATGAATATTTATTTAAAAAAGATAAAGGAGAAGAATTGGCTCCAGTGTTAAAAGTTACTAAACTTTTTAAATCACAAAAGAAACTTTTAAAATATATCCCTATCGTATCCTTACTATTTGTTGTACAGATGTTTTTGGGTGGATATATAGCACACTTATACGCTGATCCAACACAAGATTTTATTTTTCCACAAAGCATATTACCATTTAACGTATTACGTTCTATTCATACACAGTTAGCTATATTATGGGTAGCAGTAGGTTGGTTAGTTGGTGGTTTATTAATTGCACCTTGGGTTGCTAATAAAGACCACAAATTCCCATGGTTAGTAGATGTACTTTGGTTAGCATTAGTAACAGTTGCAGTTGGCTCTGTAATAGGACTTTATATGGGAGCAACAGGACAAATGCGTGATACATGGTTCTGGTTAGGAAACGAAGGTAGAGAATTACTAAACCTAGGTAGAGTATGGGATATTGGTCTTCTAATAGGCCTAGTATTTTGGTTCTTACTTGTCGTATCTCTTATTAAAAAATCAGCCACAAATAACCCTCTTGTAGGAACAATTATTTGGTCTGCTTTTGGTATTGCCACTTTATATATTGCAGGGATGATGCCTATTCATAAAATTATGCCTAACTTTACTGTTGATGATTATTATCGTTGGTGGGTAATTCATTTATGGGTAGAATTAACATTCGAACTATTTGCAGCTGGGGTAATAGCATTTATGACTGTTTCTTTAGGATTGATATCTCAGAAAACAGCAGAAAGAGTTATGTTTTTCGAGCTATTTTTAATAATGATGTCAGGAACATTAGGTGTAGGCCACCATTACTTCTGGCAAGGATTGGATGAATACTGGATTGCGATAGGAGGTATTTTCTCTGCACTTGAACCACTACCACTAGCATTAATGATAGTAGAAGCATGGAAAAATCACCGTGAACAAAAAGCTGAGGGTGTTACCAACAAATTTAGTACTCCATTCATGTGGATTACCGGTTCTGCTGTTCTTAACTGGATAGGTGCCGGATTCTTTGGTATGGTAATAAATACTCCAACAATTTCTTATTATTCTCACGGTACATATTTAATTATGCCTCACGCTCACACAGCCTTATTAGGAGCCTTTGGATATATTTCTATCGCATTCCTATATATGACTTCTCGTGCAAATGCTATGGCTAATGGCTGGGAATGGAATGATAAATTAAGTAAATTTGGTTTCTGGTCCCTAACTATAGGAGTTCTTTTATTTGCTCTTCCTACTTTAATGATAGGTTTAGAACAAACAAAAATTGCTGCCGAAATGGGTTATTATTATACTCGTATTCATTCAGCACTAGAAATTGTTAAAAGCTGGATGTGGTTCCGTATTATACCAGATACTCTAATGCTTATTGGAGGAGTTACTGTCTTTATCGATCTAACAAAGAAAACATTCTTTGGAAAAAAAGCAGCATAATATTAGCTAAATAAAAATATTTTAAAGGCCGTTTGAATTTTCACTCAAACGGCCTTTTCTTTTCTTATTTTTGTACCTTATTCATTTTAAGATATTATGGAATTACTTGGACCTTTAAAATTTTTGCCCTTATATAAAAACAAAATATGGGGAGGAAATAAAATAAAAGATATATTGAAATATGATTATTCTCCTTTGCCAAATTGTGGAGAAGTATGGGCACTATCAGCTATGGAAGGCAATGAATCCGTTGTAGCAGAAGGACCTCTTGAAGGAAATACTCTCAATGAGCTTTTAGAAATATATATGACTGATTTAGTTGGTGAAGACGTCTTTGAAATATATCAGAATGATTTTCCCTTATTAATTAAATTTATTGATGCTAATGACTGGCTATCGATACAGGTACATCCTAATGATGAGCTTGCACAGGCGCGGGGACTGGAAAGAGGAAAGACTGAAATGTGGTATATCATTCAAGCTGATAAAAATGCCAAATTAATAAAAGGCTTTGCAAAAGACCTGTCCAAAACGGAATATCAAAATAGACTATATAATAAAACATTAAAAGATGTAATGAATTATATACCAGTGAATAAGGGCGATGCTTTTTATATAGACGCAGGAAATGTTCATGCATTGGGGCCAGGTATTCTTCTGACTGAAATACAACAATCTGCTGATACAACTTATAGAATCTACGATTGGGATAGAGTTGACAAAAACGGAAATAGTAGGAAATTACATGTGCAAGAAGCACTTGAAGCTATTGATTTTAAAGCTGAAAAAGAAGGTAAAATAGATTATCATATACATAAAAATCAAAGTATGCCAATGGTTGATGAGCAATATTTTACAACCAATATTTTGACTTTAGATACTGCTATAGAAAAAAATTATGAAGAGCTAAGATCCTTTGTTATTTATATCATCACTGATGGAAAGATGGTTTTGAAGAGTGAAAACACAAATATGAATCTAGGGATAGGTGATGTGGTTTTATTACCTGCAATTACTAATAAAATTGAACTACACCCACTTTCAGAGGCTACTCTTCTGGAAGTTTATATTAACTTAAGATCAACATAAACTCTGCTTACAATTTTCAAATAATTAGTTCTTAGTAAACTCAAATTTGAATTTCGCCCAAAGTTACTTTAGAATAGTTTCATTTTGGCTAAGGTTCATCAACGATTAAGCTTTTTTCATTACTAATTCTATTAGCGATAGATAATCATATAACTCCAAATAATAAAATTAATATATCTACCATTTCGATTACTTATCTGTATTTCTTTACTTTTGTATGAATAATAAATAGTAAAAAGCTATTGCTGATATAATCATTTACTCAAATTTAGAATAATAATCCTTCAATATCAAATCAGATTTCTTAATAACAGCTTTAGCCCATTCTATCTGAATCTGAATTTTTTCTTTCTCCCTTAGCTGCCAATTGATATCCGATTTTCGCAGTTTTTCAGTAAGATGGTACATACTTAATGCTGCCGAAACTGAAATATTGAAACTCTCTGTAAATCCATACATTGGTATTTTAACAAAAGCATCAGCATTATCCATTGCTACTTGCGAAATGCCATGCATCTCAGTGCCAAAAACAAGGGCTGTCTTCTGGTCTAATGGCAAATCATCGAGAAGAACATCTTTTTCGTGGGGTGTGGTTGCAACAATTCTATAACCTTGATTTCTAAGCTGATTGAAACAATTTAGAGTATTTTCTTCTTCAGAATTATACTTTTTCATATTTAGCCATTTCGATGACCCCATAGCAACCTCTTCACTAAGAGTATATTTATTATTATTTTCAATAATATGCACATCTTGTACTCCAAAAAGATCGCATGACCTAAGTACAGCACTAGCATTATGTGGCTGATAAATATTCTCAAGGACAACAGTAAGATGTCTGGTTCTATTTTCAATTATTGTTTCGAAAAGCCCACGTTTATTTTCAGAGATAAATTCAAACAAATAATCGCGAAGATGAATTAATGATTCTTTTGATTTGGATACCATGTCAAATATATTTCAAAAAAAAGCCTCAACGCATAGCGAGAGGCTTCAATAAGTTTCTTTTTAAATTCTTATAATGCTAAATCAGCACCTGCTTTGAATTTAACAACTTTCTTAGCTGGAATTTGAATAGTAGCACCGGTTTTAGGGTTACGGCCAGTACGTGCAGATCTTTCAGCAACAGAGAAAGAACCAAAACCTACTAATGCAACTTTTTCACCACTTTTTAAAGATTTAGTTGTTGCTCCTACAAATGCTTCTAAAGCTCTTTTTGCGTCAGCTTTGCTCAATCCAGAACCTTCAGCCATTGCATCGATTAATTGTGTTTTGTTCATGTTATAAAATTTAATGATTTAAAATTAATATAATAGCTTGACAAATATAAACGAATAATTTTAATAACAAGCTCCAAAACCTTGATATCATTGGTTTTGTTGAAAAGTAGGCCAAATTGTTAATAAGTATTTGGCTTTTTATTGATTTTAACTAAATTTATTGCAAGCCTTACTGCCATTGACTTAGGAGAATTATCTCCACGTCCAATCATTATTAATATCAAAACCTCTTAGAAAATCTAGGATATCGATTCTTTTTTTACTTTGTAATTGCAGCTCTATAATTTCTAATTGTCCACCATCAAAACCCAAAGCCAGATAATTTTTATTGTCAGTATAAATCTTCCCAACTTCACTTTCAGTTTTAATAACTTTGCTTTTATATATCTTCACCAAATATTCTTTGCCATTTGGCGACTGCCATAAAACAAATGCTGCAGGATAAGGGCTTAATCCTCTTACCCAGAGGTGCGCTTCCTCCACCTTTTGATTATACTTAAGATGACAATCCTCCTTAAAAATTTTTGGTGCAGGTTTTAATTTGTTAACATCGACAATAAAGTCTTCTTGCGAAATTAATTCAAGCTTTCCTTTTTCTATTAATTCTAATGTTTCAATAACAGTTTTACGGCTCAATTCCATGAGTTTATCATGTAAGTCACCAACATTATCCTCAGGCTGGATATCTACTTCATGTTGAAGAATTATCCGGCCAGTATCTATTTTATCATCAATCATAAAACTAGTAAGACCAGTTTTTGATTCATCATTAATAATTGCGTGATTTATCGGAGCCGCACCTCTATACTGAGGTAATAGTGAAGCATGAATATTAAATGTTCCCATAGGAGGCATTGCCCATACATCTCTAGGAAGCATTCTAAAAGCTACAACAATAAATAAATCGGCATTAAAAGTTTCCAGTTCTTGAATAAAGTCTGAGTCTTTGAGCTTCACTGGCTGCAGAACTTTAATATTATTTTCAAGAGCATATTCTTTCACAGCACTATATTTAAGTTTCTTACCTCTCCCTGCTTTTTTATCCGGTACAGTAACTACTGCTACAATTTCGTGTTTACTATTTACCACAGCATCAAGTGAGGCTACAGCAAACTCCGGAGTGCCCATGAAAATAATTCTCATAATAAATTTTTAATTTAACGGAATAAAATCATCATCGAAGTCTTCATCGAAAAAATCATCTAAATCTTCGAAATCATCCAATATTTCATTGTCAAGAGTAATCATTTTAAGGGCCGTCATTGCACCTTCTACTCCTTTGTTACCATGCTTACCTCCTGCTCTATCGAGAGCTTGCTGTTGGTTGTCAGTTGTAAGTACTCCAAAAATAACCGGTACATCAGTGTCTAAATTAACTTTGGCTATAGCATTAGCACTAGCGTTGCAAATAAAATCAAAATGACGAGTTTCGCCTTGAATTACACAACCCAAGCATATCACTGCATCAACAAAGTATCCATTAATAACTTTTTGAGCCCCTAAAGCCAATTCAAATGTTCCTGGCACATATTTTACAATGATGTTCTCTTCTGCAATACCATTAGCTAAAAGCGTATCAATAGCACCTTTAGTCAAAGCATCGGTAATTTCTTCATTCCATTCTGACACTACTATTCCTATTGTAGCGTCTTCTACTTCCAAGTCAGATTTTTTAAAATCCGAAAGATTCTTAAGATTTGAGGCCATATTAGCTGGTTTTAAAATTTAAGTCAAAAGTAAAAAAAAAGGTCGAGCTAACGCCCGACCTTTTTATAAATATTCTATTAATGTTTATCTTCCTAATAAAGCCTCCTCACGAGCGATATATTTCTTAATTTCATTACCTTCAGCACTTCTATAATATTTTTCTTTAATTTCATTAAAAGCGTCTAAAGCTTTTTGATGTTCTCCCAGAATATGGTATGTCATTCCGGCTTTTTTAAGCATCATAGGAGAAATAAAATTATTATCTTGAAGATGAGCTGCTTCCATATATTTTTCTGCTGCTTCCTTTTGATTTCCTAATTCCATTTCACAGTCACCAATAACACCTATAGACATTGGTTTGACATTTACATCTTCACTTTCAAAATCACCTAAATAATTAATAGCATCTTCAAAATATTCTTCTTTCATACCGCTAGTATCAGCTTGTGCCATTTTAAAATAGCAAATTCCTGCATAATATCTGGCCAAATTACCGCTGGGAGTAGAGCCATAATTATCAATTATTTCTAAGAACCCTGGCTTATCATCAATACCATTTAAAGCAAAATTGAAATTATCATTATCAAAATATTGCTCTGCATGCCATATACTAGAATATGCTTCTTCTTGATTAGGAATACGAATATATTTATTGTAACCCATTATTAACAAGACTATTGCAAACAGCCCTAATACACTATAACTTAATATATTTTTATTATTTTCAACAAACTGTTCTGTTTTACCAATTGCTTCTTCAACGTTAGCAAAACTCTCTTCAGTATTATCTATTTCTTTCTTAGCCATAATTTATATTATTATTATTTAAAGTGGTGCAAAAGTAGAATATTTTTCTACTTTATTAATAAAAATTTTAATCAAAAAAATATCTATTTATCTACGCTTCTTATAAGTTGATTTGCTCCTAGTCTTAGGCTTCCTTTTATTAGTAGCTTTTTTGTCTTTAGAGCTTTTCATTACTGATAATACAGAGTGTATTTTCTTAAGAATAGTATTTGAGGACACAAGTTTAACACCTTCAGGAAGCTTAAGCTTACCATCGGTAATCTTCATAATATGCTCGTTTATCAAATCATCAGAAACAATATTCTTATTCCAACTAATATACATTTCTTTCATTTGATTAGCCATAATAACAAGAAGCTGATCGCGTTCTTCTCCTTCCTCTTTTTCAGCCAATGTCTGCAATACTAACTCGGTATTTTGACCATAAAAACGATATTTTATTCTATTCTCCTTATACGAAATGTGCTCTTTGGGACGAAGAGTAATATCTTTTTTAACGACCTCAAAAGGGTAGTCTACATCTAATTTGTAATCAGAAATAGCATAAAGATGATTCCATAACTTCTTGTAATACTCTTCGTTAGGACTGTCATTTGGGTTTACTTGTTGCATTACAGAAACAATAATATAAGCTAGCTTAGTTCTTTTATTTCTGTCCTCAATTGTTAATGCATAATCCACTAAGTTTTGAACATTTCTGCCATATTCTTTTATGGCCATCTTAGGGCGGGTAGAATTATAATCTCTTTCCATATTCAATTTAAAAATGAGCCGCAAAATTACATAAAATAGTTATATAGCGGCCAATGAATAATTTATGAGCATAACAAAGATTTATTTTTATTCTTTGCTGTCTCTATTTAGCCTTTAATAAAATATTAAAGATCATGTTATTTTAATAAACATACAACTCATACAGAGCAAACTCAGTTTATAAATCGTATACTAAAATACAAGCTAAAAACACAATTAGCTTTGCAATAATATACGAATTTAGCTTATTGTTTTAGTATTCTTAACTTAGCAAATCTAAGAATAAGAATTTTAGTTCCAGAGTTATTGAAGAAAACTGAAGCTTTTCTGTTTTGTCCTTCTCCTTCAATTGTAAGTACTTTTCCTCTACCAAAACGGTCATGAAACACTTCCATCCCTACCATAATACTATTTGATTGGTCGTTGGAAGATATTTGATTTTGGCTTTTAATTTCGTCCATTTTCTTAAGGTTTTTTGCTTTTATTGGTAATGGTATTTCCTTTGATTTAGCTTTTGGCTTATTAATTATCTTTACGCTAGAAGAGCTTTCTAATTTTTTCTTTGGACCTTTAATATTCATGTTTGTTTCAGATGATAACAACATATCAGAAGTTTGGTCGTCGATAAACTTAGGATCTAACTCATTTAGAAACCTACTAGGTTCAGAAAACTGAAGCTTTCCCCATTTATATCTACTTTCGGAATAAGAAAGGAACACTTTCTTTTCTCCTCTGGTAAGTGCCACATAAAAAAGTCTTCGTTCTTCTTCAAGTTCAGTCCTGGAATTAAGAGAAAGTAATGAAGGGAAGAGGTTCTCTTCGAGTCCAACAATAAACACATAAGGAAATTCTAATCCTTTTGAAGCATGAATTGTCATAAGTGTAACGCTATCACTAATATCCTTATTTTTATCATCAGCATCGGTAAAAAGTGCAATATCGAGCATAAACTCATCTAATGTACGAATACTCGAGGCTCCTTCTTCGTCACTTTCCATCTCAGAAAACTCCTTAATACCCGCTAGTAGCTCTTCCATATTCTCAAAGCGCATAACACCTTCATCTTCTGTTTTAGAATTAGTTAAGTGCCTATATATTCCTGAGTTTTTAGTAATATGGTCTGCCAATTCATAAGCGTTCTTAGTTTTTAGATCTATCTTAAAGCTAAGAATCATATTAACAAATTCCATAATCCGTACTGCGGTACTCTTTGGAACTATTTTACTACTCTCAATACTCTCTATCAATTTCCATAGCGATATGTTTAACTTATTGGCTTCAACACGCAATTTCTCTATTGTCGTGTTTCCAATTCCTCTTTTAGGATAATTTATCACTCTTAAAAGAGCTTCGTCATCATCAGTATTAACAACTAAACGAAAATATGCAAGTAGGTCTTTAATCTCTTTCCGCCCATAAAATGATGTCCCTCCGTAAATTTTATATGGGATATTCATTTTTCTTAAACCTTCCTCTATCGCTCTCGACTGGGCATTGGTGCGATACAATACTGCAAAATCAGAATCCTTTACATGTTCTTCATTCTTAATAGCAAAAATAGTCCTTGCTACTCTTATACCTTCTTCGTTATCGGAAAGTGTAGAAATAAGACGCAACTTATCACCCTTATCATTTTCAGTCCAAATGGTTTTATTGATTTGCTTTTTATTGTTTTTAATAATTGCATTAGCAACACCAACAATATTCTGAGTAGAACGATAATTTTGTTCTAACTTAAAAGTCTTTAAATCAGGATAATCCTTATTCATATTAAGAATATTCTGAATATTGGCACCCCTAAAAGCATATATACTCTGTGCATCATCTCCTACCACGGTAAGATTTTCAGTTTGGGCAGCAAGACGCTTTACAATTAGATACTGAGAATAGTTTGTATCTTGATACTCATCTACTAAAAAATATCTAAATCTTCTTTGGTATTTAATAAGAACATCGGGAAAATCTCGTAATAACACATTGGTATTAAACAACAAATCGTCGAAATCCATTGCCGAAGCTTTACGTAAACGTTCTTGGTAAATAGTGTAAATAAGACCTATTTTACCTTTGCCGCTTTCCTTATCGGTTTGAGTAAGTTCCGGATTATTATTGTAATTGATATGAGAAATCAGATTATTTTTGGCGGAAGATATACGAGACAGCACTTGGTTTGGCTTATAAAGTTTAACATCAAGCTGCTGTTCTTTGAGTATTTTTTTTATAATACTCTTACTATCATCAGTATCATAGATTGTAAAATTGCTAGGAAAACCGAGTTTCTCGGCTTCCATTCTAAGAATTCTAGCAAAAATAGAGTGAAAAGTACCCATCCATACATTTCTAGCTTCGGTACTGCCTACTATAGTTTCTATCCTTGCTTTCATCTCACGTGCTGCTTTATTGGTAAAAGTCAGCGCCATAATCTGAAAAGGGTCAACACCTTTCTCGATAAGATAAGCAATCTTGTAGGTAAGCACTCTTGTTTTTCCAGAACCCGCTCCGGCAATAATCATACTTGGCCCTTCAGTTTGCTTTACTGCTTCTTGCTGTACCTTATTAAGCTGTTCTAATAAACTCATTTATAGTTGAATCCTTTACTTTGATAATTATATCTGATATTTGTTTGGCAGTTGAGAATAATAATGTATAGAATAAAAGAGAAAACAAAAGCCTTTAAAGCCCTGTATCTCACTTAAGTAATAAAATGCTTCCTATTCCCAATTAACTTTGGCAAAGGTAATAAAAACAAGGTATATCTTGGTAAATTATTATGTTCTTAATAAATAATATTATTTTATTGAATTAAAGCAATATTCATAAACCTTAGTTGATGATCCAATATTAGAGTTTACATATTGAATACATTGGTTGCTAGAACGCTCTAGAAAATCATTATTAAATAATAATTTATTCAATATTTTTTCTAAATCATCAAAATTAGAAACACTAAACGCACCCTTGAGCTCAATAAGGTCTCTAGCTTCTTTAAATTTATGATAATTAGGACCATAAACAATAGGTTTACCAAAGCAAGCTGCTTCCAGGATATTATGAATACCAGCGCCAAAACCTCCTCCAACATAAGCCACATCAGCATATTGATATAAATGCATTAACTTTCCTATGCTATCAACCAATATTACATTTATATCTTGCAGCTTGTCACTCGAGCTTATTTTACTCCATCTTTTAATTTTTGAAGTTGTGAAAAGCTTTTCTATTTTCTGTAAATGCTCTTCATTTATCTCATGTGGCGCGATAATTATCTTTATTTCCTTGTTATTTAACAAATTATATTCTGCTATTAATTTCTCGTCGTCTGGCCATGAGCTTCCCAATAACAAAACTTTATTTCCCTCAGAGAAATTAGCAATATCATCAAATTGCAATGGATTAAGAGTATTCTGATAAACTCTATCGAAGCGGGTATCGCCACTAACAGTATAATTGTTCACACCTATTTTTTTCAATAAACTCGCTGAAACAGAATCCTGAATAAATAAATGCGTAAACATCTTTAAGTGCTTCGCAAACCAAGAGCCATAAGGTTTGAAGAAATGCTGTGAAGGGCGAAATATTCCTGAAACCAGATAAAGAGGAATTCCTAGATTCCTTATTTGATAAATATAATTGAACCAAAATTCGTATTTAACAAAAAAAACTTGTTCTGGTTTTACTATTTCTAAAAATTGCTTTACATTTTTTGGAGTATCGAAAGGGAGATAAAAAACATATTCAGCAAGTTTGTAATTCTTCCTAAGTTCATAACCGGAAGGGGAGAAAAAACTTACCAAAATTTTCTTAAAAGGATCGTTTTCTTTTATTTTCTCAATAATAGGGATTGCTTGCTCAAATTCTCCTACCGAAGACACATGAAACCAAATAATATGACCGGGCTCAACTTCTGATTTTATCTTTTGTAGCAAACCTTTCTGTGCTTCTGAAATTTTCTTTGCCTTTGAATTAAAAAGAGAAGCAAAGCCAATTAAAGTCTTATAAAGTCTTATTCCAAAAGTGTATAAAATCCGCATTAGTATTAAAAGATGATATTATGCAAAGATATTATTAATGTCTTACCAACAATGAATCTATAATTTTATTTTACAGAATAATAAATTATAAATACATCATGTATTTTTATACTAAAAACACTTTGTCATACAATTTCAAACACCAAAATAACCTCATAATTTATGAAGCAACCTTATTGACATTCCCACACTACTTTTTCGTTACCATTAATGATAGGGTCGGCATTTTCTTTTTCGTCAAGTGCAGGGCCACAATATTCAATAGCACTTTCTCTACGTATTTCATGGCCATCATTTACATCATATGTAACAGCTTCACAGCTTTTGCAATCACTTACCGGTTCACAAGAATATAAGCCTATGATGCTTATTACAGATACAATTCCTATTATTTTAATTCGGTTCATAGCAATTTATTATTATTAAAATAAAACAAGTTTTTTACAATATTTATGCCGATTTTAAGTTTAACAAGTATTATTCACCATATTGAATTAGACTACTGTTTATCTTATTATTTTTCAATAAATTAATAAGTATATTCTTACTTTTTACAATCCCTGAATTTTAATGTTAGTAGTTTATTCCAAATTATGAGGGAATATTAAAATTCTAAAACTTCCACCTCAATTGAACGGTTATTTCACTTTTTATATTACCATTAATTTCTTCTAATCCGGAGCTTATTGTTTCTCTATTATTATATATAGTCTGTGAAAACCTGAGCCACATACTAATGGCATTATTGAGTTTATAATTCGCTACAACATAATACTTTTGTCCTTTATAGTAATAACCCGGCACAGTAAACCTGTATAAAACATCATTTTCATATGCATAAATTCTACTATTATAATCATCCGTATTGAAAACTGCATATCTAAAACTAAATTTCAAAGGTATATTATCTATTGAATATTGTACATCTTGATAAAGCAAATACCCCTTACTAATAACCAAAGCCTCCTGGTCATAACTAGCAAAACTCAAGCGAGATTGTAAACGCAATTGATGACTAAGTTTATAATTAAGATGGAAACGTATATTATGTCGTTTTTTAGACGAAACAAATGTAATTGGCGCTGTGTCGTCGGTTAGATTAATAGCCTTATCTTCAAATTGATATCTAAAATAATAGCTAAAGTGTCTGCTAGGTCTTCTCTCATATTGCATACTAAATTCGTTCCCACGTGAGGGTGAGTTAACTCTATATCTCAACCATGGAAACCTGAATATATCATAATAGAATCTAATATCAGACTTAGTACCAAGATGTAAAAGTACTCCCAAATAAACACCTTCTTCGTTTTGAGCTTTACCTCCTTCAGAAATTGGAATTGCATAGAAGGCTTGATAATTTTTTTGAAAATTTCTATAATAAAGCGAAAATGTTAAGCGAGGGTGTAGATTAAAAATAGAGCCAATTAAAACAGCTTTTCCACCATTAGCGCTCATTGCAGCTTCGCCAAATAAACTCAAATATTTATTCGCATAAGACATATCAAAACCCATATTAAAGTTTTCTTTTCCCTGAAAATCATAATACTGATATGGTGCTATATCCTTGTATAATTCTTTATCATAGATAGTTTTATAAGCAGTAAAACCTGCTCTTAGTCCGTGGTGTTTGTATGTAATATTTGAACCTATTATTTGTTCGTTAACAGCATTCTTTTTAACAACCTCGTTAGGAGTTCTGTGCAATCCACTCTCTTGAATTCCTGAAAAGACTAAATCCTCCGAGGAAGATGTATCTCTAATATCTAAACCGGCATCTAAACCTTTATTTGAATAAAACACTGTAAGATCCAGTTCTTTAAAAAACTGATATGTGGCTGCTGCTCCTCTAAAGAACAACACTTCATTTGCTGAAGTATTTGCTCTTAAGCCTCTCGCTTGACGTTGAATATTAATAGCCATAACAGATTTACCAAAACCTAAGCCTGACCACATCGTTAAGCCTTGACCAAATTCCAAATGATAATCACCTATGGCAAGAGCTCTTAAGTTTCCTTGATTTTTTAAAAAGAAATGAGCCGAGTAAAAATCAAAACCATGAGAATTATTACCTGAAAAGAATTCTTCTCCAGCATCTTTATCGCCCAAAATGCCGAAACTAAGCCTGTCTCTGTAAGAATACTTATATCTAAAATAAATCTTATTTTTATTTCCTAAGTAACGAGAATTAGGATGTTTTGCAAGAGTAGAATCGTCTATAGGCAAATATCCTTCCTGTTGTTCAAGAACTCTACCATAACGCAACAGAACCTGATTCTTTCCATATTTTAGCATATTAGAAAGCTTTAAAGGCATGGGCTTTGATTCTTTCTCAAAGGTAATAAATGGTTGTATTGCTAAAATAAGATTCACATAAAAACCATCCAAATCTTTTAGCTCGTATATTGTACTAAAACCTCTGTTTTTTGAACGCGCATCAATTAGTACAGCAATCTGATTGTCATTAAGAAACATTAGCTCTCGTAATTCTTCTGATGTAGCAGTATTAATATTTATTGGATGTTCGTATAATTCGAGAAAATGATCGTATAATTCTGAAAAGTCAAATTCGGCATTCGTTCTGGCAGAAAGCTCTTCAATACGTTGTTCTATAACTTTTTTTGCATCATCATCACTATACTGACCATAAGAATAACTATATACAATGCTAAGCAAGACTGTAAGCAATAGCTTATTTACAAACGTAAATGATGTGAAAAAATATCTCATATCTTACTTATCCATTTGGTAAATAAGTGATAGCTGTGGAGAATATCCAAGAGTTTGATGCATCGATGAACTAAAATCAATTCTGAAAGCTTTCATCTGCAAACCTACACCAAAACTAAAAATAGAAGGATTATTACTTATTCCAATTCTGGTATAAAGAATGTCCCTTATACGATATTCTAATCCTCCACACATTACAATTTTATTATCAATATCGCTTTGGGCCTCCATTGCAGCAGTGAAATTTTTATCTAATCTCCATTGCAGACCTATTTTCAACAAAGAAGGTATTTTTTCTCCATTATAATCATTAAGCTTTACTTGTATAGGATTAAATATATGTGCACCTAAAGTCAAATCTTCGCTAACCTTTGCCATTAAACCAATCTCGAAGGTGAATAGTCCAACACTTCCATAATTATTACCTATATTTGTGGTAAGATAATCCATCTGAACTCCCAAGGCAAGCCTTTTTGAAAGGAGCAAACCATATGCTAATCCAAATTTCTTTTCATTGTATTGTGAATATCCAAAGTAAGATAAATTTGCAGAGAATGAACCTTTTTTTGTTGGCACAACCAAACTTAAAGCATTCAGACTTAACTCCTTAGTCATAAACCTGTTTTCATAATAAAAGCCAACTCCAAATTGAGAATTGAAACCTAGTGAGGCCTGATTATTAGCAAACGCCCATAGACCAGAAGAGGCAACACCTGTTCCTCCCATTGCAGATTCTGCTGCACCTAAATTTGAGGGTATCTTCTGACCGTATATTTCTATACTAGATAAGGTGATGAAAAATATTAATAATAAAGATTTAAACATGGTGATAAATTTGATTTGGCTAAGATATAAAAATCATTTTCATTATCTGATATCAATATTTTTTTGATGTTGATAAATGTGAGAATAAAAAACTATCTTTCACCATAAACAACAGCTACCATAGTTTGTCCAACAGCCTTAAGTGTAGATTTTTCTATTACACTCATATCATCACCAATGGTATGCCAATAAGGGAAAAACCCGGAATCTGTATTAGCATCATGATGGATAATATCAATTGTTGGAATGTAAGCAAATTTATTTATAAACACGTGATCGTCAAGCACTCCTCCACCATCAATATTTCTAAAATAAGCTTCATAACCATTTTGCTGAGCAATTTTCCAGACTTTTTTTAATACACCGGGAGCATAATGCTTTGAATAATATTCTTCTCCAAATATAGCATCTTTGGCACCAACCATATCGAGTAGAATCCCATAGCGCGCATCATAACCGGGAATATGTGGATTCTTGGCCCAAAACTGGGCTCCTAAGCCCCATGAGTTTTCTGAATTTATACTTGGCTGTTCATCAGCATGTTGCCCATAATCCTCAAGGTCTAAAAGAATAATATCAATACCTATGGCAGGTTTTTTTTTGCTCATCTGACGAGCAAGCTCCATCAAAATACCAACCCCACTAGCACCATCATTAGCACCATCAATAGGAGTAAAATGATTTTTATTATCAGGGTCATGATCTGCAAATGGACGAGAATCCCAATGAGAGGCTAATAATATTCTGGCTTCAGATTCAGGATTTATTGCTGCAATGATATTAATTCCATTAAGAATTTTATTGTCAAAACTACGAGATTTAAATTTCTGTTCATACACCTTTATTCCTTTCGACTTAAAGAAGTTTACAAAATAAGCCGCACATTCAGCATGAGCCTTCGTTCCCGGAACTCTAGGTCCAAAAGATACCTGTTTTGCAACATAGTTATAAGCAGAATCGGCATCAAATTCGGGAATATTAATTTCCACCTCTTTCTTCTTTGTATTTCTTTTTACAGATTTTACGGTATCATTCTCGCAGGCTTGCATTAACAACACAAAAACAAAAAGAAGAATTATTTTAAAAAATTTATTCATAATCATTAAACTTGAGGTCATATTATTAGTATTCAGTAATTATACTATCTCCCAAACCGCTCCATCCTTAGTATCTTTAATAATAATACCCATTTCAGTGAGCTTATTTCTAATATTATCAGCTGTTGCCCAATCTTTATTTAGTTTTGCTTCATGTCTGATTTTTAACATTAAACCTAAAAGTTTTGCACTTAACTCACTATCACCGCTAACAGCCTCATCTTTTCTAAGACCCAAAATATCGAAAACAAAAGTTCTGAAATATTTCTTCAGTAAATCCAAACTCTCAATATTAATAGCAACTTTAGCGTCGTTAACAGAATTAATAAACTTCACTGCATCAAACAAATAAGAGATTAATACGGGGCTATTAAAATCATCATCAAGTGCTGAATAACAGTTATTTATCCATTCATTAACATCAAATGCTGATTCTGTAACATCTTGGGGATTCAATTTATCTAAAGTTTCTTCAGCCTTCATTAATTTATCAAAACCCTTCTTAGCTGCAATAAGAGCATCATTTGAGAAATCTACATTAGAACGATAATGAGCTTGTAACATAAAAAATCTTATTGTCATTGGTTCAAATGCCTGTTGCAACAATTCGTGATTACCGGAAAAGAAATCATCAAGAATAATAAAATTCCCCAAAGATTTACCCATTTTCTGACCATTAATAGTCACCATATTATTGTGCATCCAATATTTAACAGGCTCTTTACCATTAGCGGCCACACTTTGAGCTATTTCTGATTCATGATGAGGGAAACGCAAATCCATTCCACCACCATGAATATCAAAAGTCTCCCCTAAATACTTGCTACTCATAGCCGAGCATTCCATATGCCAGCCCGGAAAACCACTACCCCAAGGAGAATTCCATCTCATAATATGTTCCGGAGACGCATTTTTCCAAATAGCAAAATCAACATTATCATGTTTTTCGCTTTGGCCATCTAGTTCTCTGGTATTTTCAAGGGTGTCTTCTATATTTCTCCCGGAAAGTTTCCCATAATGATGTTCTTTATTATATTTTACCACATCAAAATAAACCGAGCCATTAGATTTATAAGCAAAACCATTATCAAGGATTTTTTTTACCATCTCCATTTGCTCAATAATATGTCCAGAAGCACGAGGCTGAATACTTGGTCTTAACACATTAAGAGCATCCATATTATCCATATATCTATCAGAGTAATATTGGGCAATTTCCATTGGTTCAAGCTCCTCAAGTCGTGCTTTTTTTGCAATCTTATCTTCACCACTATCAGCATCATTCTCAAGATGTCCAACATCTGTAATATTTCGAACATAGCGCACTTTGTATCCTAAATGTTTTAGATATCGAAATACTAAATCAAATGCTACAGCAGGTCTTGCATGGCCTAAATGGGCATCACCATATACCGTTGGACCACATACATACATCCCAACATGGGGACTATTAATAGGTTCAAAGCTTTCTTTCTTTCTCGTTAGAGAATTATATAATTTCAGTTGATTTTCTTTTATAGCCATATTATCCAAATGTATTAAGCATAATTAATATGCACCTCTAAATTGATCTAAGAATCGTTTATCGTTTTCAAAAAACAAACGTAAATCTTTAACTTGATATTTGAGCATTGCTATTCTCTCAACACCCATTCCAAAAGCAAAACCAGTGTACTTTTCTGAATCTATACCACAATTCTTAAGTACATTAGGGTCAACCATTCCGCAGCCTAATATTTCAAGCCAGCCGGTATATTTACATACATTACAACCTTTACCTCCACAAATATTACAGCTTACATCCATTTCTGCTGATGGTTCAGTGAAAGGAAAATATGAAGGACGAAGACGAATTTTTGTTTCCTCACCAAACATCTCTTTAGCAAAATATAAAAGTGTTTGTTTTAAATCTGAAAAAGAAACATTCTTATCAACATATAAACCCTCCACCTGATGAAAAATACAATGTGCTCTTGCTGAGATAGCTTCATTTCTAAAAACTCTACCAGGAGAAATTGTTCTAATAGGTGGATTCTGAGATTCCATAACTCTTGCTTGTACAGAAGAGGTATGTGTTCTTAAAGCTATATCAGGGTCTTTTTCTATAAAAAAAGTATCTTGCATATCACGAGCAGGATGCTCTTCAGGAAAATTTAATGCGGTAAAAACATGAAAATCATCTTCCACTTCCGGTCCTTCAGAAATAATAAATCCGATACGATTAAAAATATCAATAATTTCTTTACGAACCAAAGAAATAGGATGCCTAGCACCAAAATGCGAAAACTCTACCGGCCTGGTTAAATCAATATCATTAGTCCCTTTATCTTCCTTTCTGGCAATCTCACTCTTAAGAGAATTATACATCTCATACGCTTGGTTTTTAAGCACATTAACCATTTGTCCTACATCTGGTTTATCTTCTTTTGGGACATTCTTAAAGTCTTCAAATAATGATTGAATTAAACCTTTTTTACTTAAATATTTTAAACGAAATGACTCTAATTGCTCTTCAGATTCAATTTTCAAATCGTTAAGTTGCTTTTTTAAACCTTCTATTTTTTCCTTCATTGGATTTGCTTATGTTAGATATAGCTAAAATAATAATATTCTAGCTTCTAAATTTATTATCAATTATTTTATTCCTCAACTAAACTCACTGTCATTTTTATATCTTTTGCAGGGCGGTCACCAGGAAGAGTTTTTACTGCAGCTATTTTATCTATAACATCTAAACCCATTACAACTTCACCAAAAACAGTATAATTCATATCTAGAAAAGGAGTTCCTCCAAGAGTCTCATAAACTTTTTTATGCTCTTGTGGAAATATTATTCCAATTCTCTGTCCTATTTGAGCCAATTCTGTATTAGTCCATGTTTTACCTTGTACAATATAAAACTGGCTTCCGGAAGATGCTTTTGTCGGATTTACTTGATCCCCTTCTCTTGCAGCAGCTAATGCTCCTTTTTTATGGTATAAGTTTTTATTGAATTCAGCAGGAATAGTATATCCAGGTCCTCCATTTCCATACATTGCTCCGGGCTGAGGATTCCTTGATTGAGGATCACCACCTTGTATCATAAAATCTTTAATAATTCTATGAAATATAGTACCATTATAAAAACCCTCTTTAGCTAATTTTATAAAATTATCTCTATGCTTAGGTGTTTCGTTATACAATTTAATAATCATATCACCATAGTCAGTACTAATTTTAACTAACTGTTCTTTTTGCTCAACAGTATCAACATCTACTGTTGTGTTTTTTATCTCTTCTGCAACAGCCTTTTTCTTAATATTGCTATCTTTTTTATGTACCGTACTATTACTACATGCTGTATTTAAAAGAACAAAGCTTATAAAAAATGTAATATATAAAGATATCTTACTCATAACCAATGATTTAAATTATAACTAATTCAACAAAAAACAATTTACAAATGTATAAAAATAAGTTGTTAGTATTAACCCTGATATTTTTCAAATACCCAAATTTGAATTTTTATAAATTAACCTTCCCCGAACTTATTTCGAAGGTTTCCCAGCGTTGTACCCTACAGTTCATTGCTTATTCATACAAATCGCTTTGCTTTTGTATAAATAATACGTGATAACGTGAGTTTGTCCATTACATATAAAAAAAACAGGGATACTTTACAACCCCTATTTTACAATCACTATACATTGTAGCTCTTCTTACTAAACTATCTCAAAAGTGTAACGGCTCCAGTATATTTTCTTTTTACATTTTTATTATCTGTTATATATAAAGCATAACTATATACATCAGGTTTGCATTCATCTCCTTTTATATCATCAACTCCCGTCCATGAGCTATAATAATCTTTGGAATGATATACACAACGTCCCCACCGGTTATAGATAAAGATTTCGAATTCTTCTATTCCCTCTTCTGAGAACAGTGGTCTAAATGTTTCATTGAGACCATCACCATTAGGAGTAAAAGCCATTGGAACAAATATTTTAGGGCCACTTTCTATATCTATTATTGCTGTAGCTGTATCATAACAATTATAATCATTACCAACTATTAAACTAGAATGGAAAATTCCCTCCCCTAAATATATATGATAAGGATTACTTTCGTTGCTAATATTATATATTCCACTAGCTGATTCTCCAAAATCCCATACTAAATTAGTGTAGTTTTTTGAATAATTATAGAAATTAACAACAGGATGATTGGGATCTGGTTTATTTGTATTTACTCTAAAATTAGCATAAGGCTTAGGTAATACTTCCACAAAAGATTTTTTTGTTAAACTCGATGAACATCCAGCAAAAGTTGTTAATTCTAAATTTACATCATATGTCCCGGGAACTGAATATACATACGATGGACATTGAAGGTGAGATGTATCGTTATGAGAAAGTGGGTCTCCAAAATTCCACTTATAACTCATCATTCCAAAGTTATTATTAATAAAACTAACAGCTGTAGAGTCACAATTATGTTTATTTTTAAGCTCAAAATCAACTATAGGTAACGGGTTCACTTTAACATAAACACTATCAGGAAAGGAAGCACAAGCAAAATCTTCAACATATAATTTTACTTTATATTCTCCTGCTTGTGTCCATTTTAGACTTACAGGCCCCATTCCTCCACCATTAACTATTGGTGAGCCTTCATAACTCCAATGATATATTCCATTACTAGTTGCATTACCATAATAATTTGCTTTAGTAATTTCGTCTTGACATATAAAAGTATCTACCAATATATCGCATACCGGCCTCTGATTTACTACAATATAACTTGAGTCATATCCTATACAACCATTTGTATCAGTACCTATTACACTAAAGTTTGTACTACTTAATGGCGAGACAATAATAGAGCTTGTTGTTTGCCCGCTATTCCATAGTATATCAGAGAGAGGAATATTTGAACTTACATTTAATCCAACTGTATCGTAGGTACATATAATGCTATCAGTACTTGTAATATTTATGATAGGTAAAGGTGCCACCAATACATTTGCTAATGTAGTATTTGAACAAGAGTTTGTATCAGTTACAGTGACTGTATATGTTGAAGTAGATGTTGGATTAACCATAATGATATCAGAACTATCTCCGGTACTCCATTGAAATTGATTCACTGAAGAACTAGAAACAACCTCTAAAATTGCTGTATCTCCTTTACATAGTATCGGTGGAATTATTCCAATTGAAACAAATGGTAAAGGATGTACTGTAAGATGAACAGTATCTATCTTAATACAAGTATTTGAATCTATTACCATTGCAACATAATCAGTATCTGATGATGGCGCTACTTTAATATGATTAACAGTATCCCCAACTCCCCATAAATAATTCAAATTGCTATTATTGCTCACTATACTCAAAATAATTGAATCACCATTACAAATCTCTGGATTAGAGGGGACGAATGAAAACTGAGGAGCTGGGTTAACTGTCACAAATATGGAGTCAAAATTCGAACATCCAATTGTATCAATAGCAGTTAATGAATATAGCATAGAATTTTGCGGAAAATCTATGATGTAAGAATTATTTGAGCCATTATTCCATTGAAAAGTCAAACTACTATCGCTGTAAACAGCGTTGAGCATTACACTATCATTAGCACATATATTCTTTGAATTATAATTTATAGCTATATTAGGTAAAGCTTGTACATAAATATTTGAATATACTGTATCGCTACAAGAATTAGAATCTTGTACAATCAGAGAATATATTTGACTTGAGTTTGGATTATCAATAATAGATTGGGAATGAGCGCCTGTTGACCAAGTATATGATAAATTACTGTCACCTATACCAAACAAGCTTACTGTATCCCCTTGACATATCTTAGTATCAATTGCATTTATTGCAACACTTGGTCTATTATAAACTGTAAACTGTATATTAGTACTATCTTTACAACCTAACGGAGACAATGCTATAAGTTTAAAATTATTTATTGTGTCTATTAGCGCGCGATAAATATTAGAAGTATCACCATTTTGCCACAAATAAGTAGCTGATATATTCGAACAGCTTGCAACTAAAACAACACTATCTCCTTGGCAGTATTTGTTTTTGTTTGTAGAAATTGTTAAAATAGGCTTTTGTTCTACAATTATCTTAATACTATCAGTTTTTGCGCAACCATCAGTACTAACACCAGTAACATTATAATATCCTGACACTTGAGGCTTATAATATACAGTGTCTTGCAATGCATTAGCTAAATATGGTGAAGGATACCATATATAATTATTTGCACCTATGGCATTTACCTCCACAGAATCTCCTTTACATATAATAGTTGAATCAAAATTATAATAACTAATTGGCTCTCGTTTCACATCGCATCTTAGTATCGTATCATTTACACATCCTAAGCTATCAATAGCCGAAAGATTGTAAAAAGTATTTGCAATAGGAAATAATCTCGCATCATTGTTATTAATAACATTTAAATACGGAGAGCCATTCCAATTGTAGGTATTATTACCATTAATATGTATAAACAAAGTATCATGCGGACAAATAGCTAAATGACTAGGTGTAATATTAAAAGTAGGTAAAGCATAAGCTGTTACATAAACATCTGCGGTATCTCTACACATATTTAAATCATACCCGACAACCTTATACTTTTTTGATATAGTATGAGAAACTTTTAATAATGGATTTGTTGAATTAATATTTGGACTTAACCATTTATAAGTATTTCCACCACTGGCAACTAATTGTATGGAATCACCATAGCAAACTCCAGTACTACTACTTGTAAGGCTTATTGGTGGACTATTATACATTGATACAAAAACCGAATCAGAAGAAATACAAGAATTAGAACTTAATGCTACTACTTTATACCAAGAATTTTGATTAGGTACAGCATATACAACAGAGTCATTTGCATTTATAACTCCATTTCCCTGCCAAGTAAAACTTGCTCCATTTATAGCTTTAAGCAAAGCAGTATCACCATGGCATATTTGAGGAGTTAAAGCTTGAGCTACCACCGATGAATCCTTATGAACTACAACATTTACTTGGCTCTCTTTAGAACAACCGGAACCGTATGTTATTGTAACTTTATAATTGGTGCTCTGTAATGGAGAAACAACTAAATTAGAACTTGTATCTCCAGTGCTCCAATAATATGAATAGACTTGATTTTGAGTTATAGACTTAAGTTCCACACTATCTCCGTAACAAATATGCGGGTTTGTTGGAATTATAGTTGCTGGCGACCAAGTTACAAAGTCTGCAAATGCTGTATCTTTACATCCATTAGAATCAACTCCAACAACCATATAAGTCATGTTTGTATTTGGGAATACAGTAACAGAATCTCCTTGATTAGATGATATTCCTATATTCGGATACCAATAATAATTAGCAGCACCACTAGAAATCAATAATTGTTGACTACCAGAACATATATGGCTAAAATTTGGACTCACGCTAACATTAGGTTTAGGATATGTACCTATTGATATAGAAGCTGTATCCTTGCACCCGAGTAGGGTTTTCCCAACTACGTGATAAGTATTAGGCACATACTGATTTACATTAATGTCATTACCATGTAATACCAGATTACTAGAGTCCGAACTCCAAGTATATAAAACAGCGCCACTTGCCTGTAAGCTTACAATATCACCGACACATACAGAACTTTTATCAGACACAACACTTATTATTGGGTTTGGTTCCACTTCAATAAATATGGAAGTATCATTAACACAACCATTGGAATTGGTTGATAATAAATGCACTATTGTGCTTTGGGTTGGAATAATAAATATATTAGAATTTACATCACCATTACTCCATAAATAAGATACATTATTTGTATTAGAATACGCACTTAACACAACCGTATCCCCTTCACATACTCTTTTTCTTGAACTACTAATAACACTTATTGGCGAAACTTCAACATTAGTGAATGCTGTATCTGAGCATCCATAATCTGTTTTCCCTATAATTCGATAATTAATTGAAGTATCGGGTTTACATATTACGCTATTTCCTTTGTTTGTATCTAGATAAACATCTGGATACCAATTATAAGTAGAAGCACCAATGGCTGTAAGAATAACAGAGTCATTTGGACAGACTTGTGTATTGGTAGGATTAATATTTATGTTCGGATATGCATGGACTCCTATTTGGGTGAGAGCGCTATCCTTACAACCATTTAAATTGGTACCTACTACTGTATATATCGTTGTTGTGGTTGGACTTACCTTTATTGTTGCATTTGTATTAGAGTTTAATCCTGTATTTGGATACCAGTAATAATACTTAGCTCCCGAAGCTGTAATTTCTGCACTATCGCCAATACAAATATGCTGCATTTTATCGCTAACAGTAACTTTCGGTGATTGTCTTACTTGAACTTTTGCAGATAAAGTATCAGAACAACCATATGCATTAAATCCTACTACCTTATATTGTATTGTAGTATTAGGCTTTGCAATAACTGAACTTGCAGTACTATCATTAAGAAATTTTCCCGGTAACCATTTATATGTTGAAGCCCCCGTGCTACTAATACTTATACTATCTCCTTGACAGATGTCAAAATAATTATTGGAAATATGTATTGCAGCATTAGGTACTACTTGTACCTGAATATAAATACTGTCAATGCACCCAAAATTATCCTCTCCTATCAATTGATAAGTAGTAGAAACAGGTGTAGATGTGGTCACCAAACTACCAGTAGTTCTATCTAAGTAATTAGATGGAGACCACGTATAATATTTAGCTCCGTAGGCTCTTATTTTGGCACTTCCTCCTTTACACACATATACAGGATAAGGATTTACCATAAGACTGGGTTTACTATAAACAGTTACTGTAATACTCTTATTATTAGTGTATCCAAGATTGTCTGTTACAGTAACAGTATAAGTTGTTGTTGCATTTGGTTTTACCCATATTCCATTTGTAACTTCTCCCGTATTCCATTGATAATTACATAATACATTGGTTACAGCATCCAGATATGTTGAATCACCTAAACAAATAGCTCTACGTGATGTAACTATTTTAAGTTGTGGACGTGGATTTACAATTGCTGTATCGTAATTTACACAGCCATTAGCATCTGTTCCTTTAATAAAAAAATGGGTTAGTGTATCCGTAGCTGCTGTGAAATAATTAGCTCCGGCCTGTAATATTACGTCTGTTGGGCCCCATAAATAACTTACCCCTCCTGTTACATTAATATTAAAAGGAGCCATAGGCTGCACTTCTGAATAGTCTGGATAAACAACTATATTTGGTAATGGATTTACAATAATATTTGCACTACTACTAGCTACAACATTGCAACCATTGGTGTCGTTGCCTATTAATTTAACAATAGTACTTGAACTTGGTGTAATCCTAATAGTATCGATAAGGTTTGAATATGTCACTCCTTGAAAATCCCACCAATAATTATCTAAGACCTCGATATTATCACAATATACTTCTGCGGTATCTCCGTAGCAAATAGATTGAGTAGAAGGATATAAATTAAAAGTTGGAGGAGAAAATGTATTTATGGTTACACTGTCGGAACGCTGACAACCTAAAGTATCTGTTACTGTCACAACTACCTGTGTTGGCTCAAGAATAGTATAGTCTGTAAAATCACTATTATCTCCATTATTCCAAATATAATTTTGAGAATTTGAATTTGTACTAATGCTCACCATTGCATTTGAACCTTGACAAACTATACTATCTATAAGTTTTATTTTGAACTCCGGATAAACATGTACTATTGCATCAATTGTATCGCTACATCCAAACACATCAACTCCTACAACAGATACCGTTGTTGTGTTTGATGGCTTAAAATAAATACTGTTTGTATTGTTTGCTAGTATATTTCCATTATGAATCCAATAATAATAATCCGTTCCTGATGCATGCAATTTTATTGAATCTCCATAACAAACACCTGATGTATTAGGAAGTTTTATGTTAACATTTGGTTTATTATACACTTCCAGATGTATAGAATCTGTATTAGAACATCCTTGAATATTGGTTCCTTTTACATAATAGTCCATACTATTTGAAGGGCTTACATTTATTGATGTACCGCTGTACTGACTATTATTTTGATTTGACCACCATTGATAATTTATTGCACCACTTGCAGTTAAAGTAGCTGTCATATTTGCACAAATAGTATCATAACTACTTTGAATACTTATTTGTGGTAATTGATCTACTAATATTGTCAACTCTATACTATCAACACATGAATAGCTATCGATTCCTTTAACCCAAAAACTATCTGTTTGGTTAGTAAATATATTTACATCGCTATAGTTTTGATTATGAGATATAATATCATTATTATTCCATATATATTGACTAGCACCGCTTAAAACAAAATTAGCAGTATCTCCTTCACAAATTGTATTTAATGTAGAACTAGATATCAAATTCATAGGTGCATATACTGTAAGATTTTTGGTTGCAGTAGATGTACATCCAAATTGATTTTCTCCAACTACTTTTACCAAAGTACTATTGTTTAAAGGAATTAATAAACTATCATTTTGATAATTTTGCACAATCACATTATTCTTATACCAAGTATAATTATTAGCCCCAATAGCTTTTACTATTGAAGTTTGTCCTTTGCATACACTATCGATAGAAGCTATTAATATTATATTTGGAATTGGATTTACTTCTATATGTTTAGTAGTATTTATTGAAAATCCACAACCATCGATTACCATTAAGCTAAGGTTTGTATCTTGTTGTGCTACAAAACCTACATTATTAGAATTCCAACTTAAGTTATATGGTTGTATTCCTCCAGAAATAATAGCTGATTGATTAACTTGCTCCTGCTGACAGTAAATCGAATCTCCAAAAATTGATGCAGACAAGGAATTATAATCGCTTAATATAAAATTGACAGTATCATTAGTGCATCCAGAAATTGGAATAATACAATTCAAAGTTTCGTCTCCTTCTGCTATATTATCAAGAATAGGAGTAATATATAACCTAACGCTATCTGTACCTGCTGGTATGTAAATGCTGTCAGGCAAATTATTTACATCAATACCATTTTGTACTGTACCGGAATAAGAAATAGGAATATAATAATCAAAAGATAAAGGACTTGATAAAATAAAATCAATAGCTGCGCTATCACATCCTTCATTAATAATATTGCTCTGAGAGTTATTAAACATAATAACATTAGTCCGTAAACCTAAAGAAGAAAAACTATTTGCCTCAAGAAACACACCTGAATCGTAAGAGTGATCTGCACCATCACCTATAGCAATCTTAATATGATAAGTTTGACATGGAACAACCTTTATTTTAGCAAGCATAACAGTTGTTAAACCATCAAGTTGTATTGTAGTACCTCCTGTATTATCAATATAATAATTACAATTTGTACAAGGTCCTAAATTATTAATTCCGTTATTTATAGTATTGGTAGAAATAGGAGTGCTAGTACCTGGTATTAAGGCAATATTTTCATTAATATATTGACCACCTAGTGGATTTGTACCTGTTATAAAAAAGCCAAAAACATCATTATAATTTGAACCCACCCATTCCGCATATTCTTCAGATCCAAAAACAAATCTAAACATTACGCTATCAGTTGTTGGAACGAAATCAAATTCTAAAACAGCAGCATCATAAATACTGCTTAAAGGTGTAAGAGCTTGTAATTGTGGATCGCCTCCTCCTTGAGTGTTATACTGTTTATTTGGAACAGTATTGCTTGATGCTAAATCTGTCACTTTGCCTGTTGACAATACTATCCCTGATGAAAGCCCAAGCACACTTGGACCTCCTTGAGAAAAACTTCCTAATGACAAGCTGGAGCCTGTGTAACTAACGTTACTTACAGATACACCATTCCCTAAAAGTACGTTCTCCACCAAACTTTGTGGTGTAGATCCGTTTTGAACGACAAATTGTGAATACGAAATTCCAGGATGTAAAATGAGCAATGTTAACACCAAAAATACGAAAACACACTTTGCCATTTTCTTATTCTGTGTTTTCATTTGTAAGGTTAATTGAGCGGTTAATCCTTTAAAAACTGACGAATAATCAAATAGCTGTGTAAGCTTATTTTATTTATTTGTTGTTTAAGCAGATGTTTTTACGTAAGTTTTTAACTTTAGTTACATAAATATGGTACTTTTTTTAAAAAAAAATACAACCTTTGCATATTGCTGATTTATTGTTATTTACAACTCTGCGATTACAAATAATTTTAAATACAACTTTTCCTGCTAACGCGAATTTGTAAAAAAATAATAAACTGGCTATAGTAGATTCGCTAAAATATTGTCAAGGTTTGAAAATATACGGATGGACACTAATACGTAATCATTTACATATATAATATGCTGAGTTGCCTTATTGAATATAATTTTTAAAACGCCACAATTAAAGACTTATGTATAATACGCCGGACAGTTTTGGTATATGGCGCACGGATTGCAAATCCACGCCGCAGTGGCAAATACTTATTTTATGTTTATCACAAAGGCTCTAACGATTACGTGCTTTTGAAAAGTTTACCCATGTTGGTACACGATTAGTTATAAAAATTGAGGACAATTCAGTCTATAAAACAATAGAAGTTTAGCAAAAAACCTATGATAAACTGATGACTGACGCAGCCTACTTTGTTTTAAGGAACTTTCTTTTGAAAATCAATAATTCGTAGATATTATTCGAATGATCGTCAATATTTTAAACTTTTAAATAATTAATTTTGCATTTTTACGGACAGTAACGAATTGCATTATTAAATGCAACCATAAATTATTTACTATTTAATATCATTAATCAAATATTAATTATATAGTCAAAAGACTTACTTTTGAATCCAATAAATATCTTAATAATATGACTTTAATAAATATCGTATATAATGGAGAGCATTTGCTCCCAGGAACCATTGGACAAGGGTTTATATACCTAGCCCTAATTGCATCACTTATTAGTTCTACTGCTTATATTTTATCAGAGATAAAACAAAACTATAGGTTAAGAACAATTGGTAAGAATGCTTTCATTCTTCATTTTATCTCATTACTCGTTGTAGCTGCAAGTTTCTTTTATATCCTTGTGAATAACTATTTTGAGTACGCTTATGTATGGAAACACACTGCTACTTATTTGCCATTTAAGTATATTGTCTCTTCATTTTGGGCTGGACAAGAAGGCAGTTTTCTCCTTTGGGTATTGATAGAGGGATTACTTGGCATGGTATTACTTTTCACTTCTAAGAAATTTGAAGGTAAAGTAATGACAGTACTGAGTTTAGGACAATTTTTTCTAACAACAATGATATTGGGCATAAAGCCACTTGGTTTTATTTTGGGGCAAAGTCCGTTTATGTTATTAAGAGAAGACGCAAACAATATTGGCTCACAGTTTTTTCAAAATCCTGATTACGTTTCACAAATTGTTGATGGAAATGGTATAAACCCTCTTTTAGAAAATATATGGATGGTAACACATCCTCCATTATTGTTTCTTGGCTATTCAGCATCTATAATTCCCTTTGCATTTGCTATTGCGTCATTATGGAGTAAAGATTATAAATCATGGTTGAAGCCAGCATTTCCATGGACTATTTTTAGCGTTCTTACTCTAGGAGGAGGAATACTTTTAGGAGGTGCTTGGGCATACGAATCACTAACATTTGGTGGTTTTTGGGCATGGGATCCGGTAGAAAATGCATCTCTAATTCCATGG
This sequence comes from Bacteroidales bacterium, assembly GCA_027064095.1. Lineage (GTDB taxonomy): Bacteria > Bacteroidota > Bacteroidia > Bacteroidales > UBA1556 > UBA6267. The sequence goes on from JAMOQI010000058.1 coordinate 37,238, forward strand.
CTGGTTATTCTTGCTGGTATGCATATGATGATTTTAAATAAAAAAAGGAATCATTCTTTTGGATTGAGTTATATTTTTATCATCCTTGGTTATGCATTAGTGGTTTATGCAAGTTATCTCACTCGTAGTGGTGTGCTGGGTGAAACATCTGTTCATGCATTTGGCAATAATGGTTTAAGCACACAGATGGTATTAATAATATTTATTGTTTTAATAACTTCTTTGATATTGTATTTTAAAAACTACAAAAACTTCCCTAAGAACAAAAAAGATGAATTTCTTTCCAGAGAATTTTGGA